>CAMWXA010000457.1 GCA_947178035.1 uncultured Lachnospiraceae bacterium
ACGAAGGAAGGCACGGAGAAGATGGCAGAATTTTTCCGGGAAAAGGATGCGGCTGGGGCGAAGGCGTATTTTGAGACGATCCTGAAACAAAGGCCGGATATTCTGATGGAGGCGTCCGATATCAACGGCGAGTGCAAGCTCTGCCTGCAGGCAGTGTCGACGGCAAATCTGGAGCTGGCGGAATACGGGCACTGTTTTTTGGAATGGCAGAGTGACTATGCGGCGGTTATAAATTATTTCAGACGTTTAAATAGTTTAGCATCTGATGCAGTCAGATCGGTCTCGGCGGAGAGCCAGATGGGAAAGGCAGAGTATGTCAGAACGATTGAGGAGAAAAGTTGTAAGGAAGCAAAAGGAGATATCCCGCCATGGACAACAGATATTGCACTCAGGGCAGCAATCCGCTTGTATGCGACTAGTCAGGAAATTGCAAAAAGGGCGTATAGTACCTTCCACGCGTACGCTTCTGCATCTGATAAACAAACGACTCAAATGTAAAAATTAGCACTTGTAATAAAATATGAATTAGCATAAAATAATTAGTGGGTATGCATAGAGGGGCTCTGAGAAGGAGTATGTGATATCCATGACAAAAATAGAGAATAATATTATCAAAAATTTTATAGTCCGCGGAAAGTATGTTTGTATGCTGTGTACGCTTGCGCTTGTTTTGCTCTGCGGATGCGCGTCGGGACGCGACGAGGTAGTGATGACGCGAATCAATGAGGAAGCGGCAATACTCGGATTAGACAGTCAGAATATGACAGAAGTGTCTTTTTTTGGTGAGATGGCAGATGCAGAGACGGAAACGGAAGATGCGTTACAGCAGGTATATATTTATGTGTGTGGGGCGGTGCAGCTTCCGGGAGTATATTGTTTGAAACAGGGGAGCCGTTTGTATGAGGCGGTGGAGCTGGCAGGTGGACTTTCCAGTGACGCCGATGAAAATTGTCTCAATATGGCAAGGGAGATCACAGACGGAGAGCAGGTCGTGATTCTGACACAGGAGGAAGCTTTTGCCCAAAAAGAGGCAGGGATCTATCCATATCCGATAGAAGGTGCCATCCAGGAGACATCAGCGAAGACTTCTGGTCTTGTCAATATCAATACAGCGACCCTTGCAGAACTGACAAGTGTGTCAGGTATTGGTGAGAGCAGGGCGCAGGCGATTATTGATTACAGGGAGCAGCATGGCAGTTTTGGCAGCATTGAGGATATCAAAAAGGTGGATGGCATTAAGGATGGACTTTTTTCAAAGATAAAGGACAAAATAACGATATAAAATAATGATTTAGTTGGGAGATTTGTAGTAATGGGTAAAAAGGTTTTGGTGGTAGATGATGAGAAGCTGATCGTGAAAGGACTTCGTTTTAGTCTGGAGCAGGATGACATGGAAGTCGAGTGTGCATATGACGGGGAGGAAGCACTCGAGATGGCAAAGAATAAAAAATATGATATTATCTTGCTGGATATTATGCTTCCCAAGCTGACCGGTTTAGAGGTGTGCCAGCAGATCAGGGAGTTCTCTGATGTGCCAGTCATCATGCTCACTGCAAAAGGCGAGGACATGGACAAGATACTTGGTCTTGAGTACGGGGCTGACGACTATATCACCAAACCATTTAATATCCTGGAAGTCAAAGCTAGAATCAAAGCGATTATACGCAGGACTGGTACAAAGATAAAGGAGCCAGATGAGAAAAAGGCTCAGATTATAGAGGCAGGCGATTTGCGGCTTGACTGTGAAGGAAGGCGGCTTCATGTAAGTGGAAAGGAAGTGAATCTCACAGCAAAGGAATTTGATGTGCTTGAACTGCTTGTGCTCAATCCAAATAAAGTCTATGGCAGGGAAAATCTTCTAAAGCTTGTATGGGGAGAGGATTACCCAGGCGATGTCAGGACAGTGGACGTACACATTAGAAGGCTGCGTGAAAAAATTGAACCAAATCCAAGTGAGCCAAAGTACGTGCACACCAAATGGGGTGTGGGGTATTATTATAAGTAGGCTGATATATAGGAGATAAAAGTGGCAAAGCTTTGGGATAAGATAAAAAACGGAAAAATAATTACGAGCTTTAGAAGTCTGAAAACGAGAATATTTTGTATTATAATGGCGGCGGGAATTGTGCCTTGTGTGGTGCTGCATTTTGGCATTCTTGAGCGTTATCTGGACAATACGATAGCGACGAGGACCACGGAGGTGCAGACACAGGTGAGAATTATCGCGGATCATTTGATTACATACAATTATATGCTGGATAACAGCAGTGATGTGGTCAATGCAGAGCTTTCACAGCTGTCTAATCTCTACGATGGGCGCGTGCTGATTATCAATGGCAGTCTCAAGATCATAAAGGATACTTATGCAGTCAGTGAGGGAAAAACGATTATCTCTGAGGAGATTATAAAGTGCTTAAAGGGCGATGGCGCCTCTAACAGCGTCAAAGATGCAGGATATATAGAGATTATAGTACCCATTGAGCAAAAGCTTGAGGACAGATCTCATGTTGTTGGAGTAATGCTTACGAGCGTGTCAACAGACAGTATAAGAAGTGGCTATGAGTATATACAGAGCCGTGCTTTTCTGTTAGAAATGCTCGCGATGGTGGTCATATTTGGGATAGCGCTTCTGCTGAGCCGCAAGATGCTCAAGCCGTTTGAAAAGATTACAGATGCGATCAATGATGTGAAGAACGGCTTTACAGATGAGGAGATCAGTGTGACAGATTATATCGAGACAGAGCATATCGGAGATGCCTTTAATCAGATGATGGGCAGGATGAAAGTGCTTGACAATTCTAGACAGGAGTTTGTATCAAATGTATCGCATGAGTTAAAGACGCCGCTTGCTTCTATGAAGGTGCTGGCAGACTCGCTGCTCACACAAGAGGATGTACCAGCAGAACTTTACCGTGAATTTATGACGGATATTGCAGAGGAGATTGACCGGGAAAACAAAATTATTACGGATTTGCTGTCGCTTGTAAAAATGACAAGAACATCGGCTGATATCAGTGTCGAGGCGGTAGATATCAATGCGGTACTTGAGCTTTTGCTGAAGCGTTTGGGACCCATTGCATCGCGGTCGGATGTCAAATTGATTTTTGAGAGCCGCAGACCAGTAAGTGCGGAGGTGGATGAAGTGAAGCTGACGCTGGCATTGTCAAACCTGGTTGAAAATGCGATCAAGTATAATAACAGGGGTGGTTGGGTAAAAGTGATACTCGATGCAGATCATCAATATTTTTCTGTCGAAGTGTCTGATTCGGGTATCGGCATTCCGCAGGAGTCTATTGAACACATTTATGAGCGTTTTTACAGAGTGGACAAATCGCACTCGAAGGAAATCGGTGGTACTGGACTGGGGCTTGCAATTACCAGAAGTGTGATACTCATGCACCGTGGTTCGATCACTGTGAGCAGTGAGGAAGGAGTAGGGACGATATTTCATGTCAAGATACCCCTCACCTATATAGCACAATAAATGTTATTGTATAGATACACATAAGTAG
>CAMWXA010000458.1 GCA_947178035.1 uncultured Lachnospiraceae bacterium
GGATTATAATCAAAGGTAGCAAAAGCGTGGTATACCACAGGTTAAATGACAGATTTCCCCATACGAGATATAATAGAAGACAGCTAGACAAAAACAATCATCAGGGGGGAGTATAATGTTAAACAAAAAAGGCCAGCGGGAGCTGGCATATGTGGTAAAAATTGACGGGATTTGCGCCATTGAGGGCGCGGACCGCGTGGAGGTGGCGCAGGTTGGCGGCTGGCGGATCATGGTTCACAAAGGTCAGTTTGTGCCAGGGGATCTGGCAGTTTATTTTGAGATTGATTCCAAGGTGCCAGAAAGGGAACCGTTTCTTTTTCTGGAGCCAAAGCATTACAAAATCAAGACGCAGAAGTATTTTAAGGGAACTGTGATATCGCAGGGGCTGCTCATGTCCGCAGAGGATTTTGGCTGGGAGAGGGATTCCTTAAAACTGGGTGATTTTCTGACAGAGAAGCTGGGTGTCACTTACGCGGTTGAGGAGGATAATGCGCGGAAATCCTCATCTGCGGATCAATATAAAAAGATGGCTGGCCGTCATCCGAAGCTCTTTCAGATGGCAGCAGTCAAGTGGTTGTATCAGCGTGACTGGGGAAAGAAGTTTCTATTTTTGCTGTTTGGAAGAAAAAAGGACAAAAAGTCAGCGTGGCCATCATGGGTTTCCAAGACAGACGAGGAGCGCGTTCAGAATATTCCATGGGTATTGGAGGACAAATCGGAGTGGATTGCGACAGAGAAGATTGACGGCACTTCGACGACTGCGGCACTGAGAAGGGCAGGTAAGCGCAAATATCAGTTCTATATCTGCTCCAGAAATGTTGTGTTCGACAAGCCGGACAAGAAATCGTATTATGATTTCAATGTGTACACAGAGATGGCGGAAAAGTATCATTTTGAGGAGATATTGAAAAAGATTGCTGACAAGTACGATCTGGAATGGGTGACGCTGCAGGGAGAATCCTATGGCGCCGGTGTACAGAAGCGTGACTATTCATTGAAAGAGCATGATTTCATGGGATTTAATCTGATTTTCTCTGACAGAGGGCGTCTGGGCACAAAAGAGTCGGCGGATATCATGAAAGAGTATGGGATTCCGTGGGTTCCGATTGTAGATGAGCATTTTATCCTGCCAGATACGGTGGAGGAACTTCTGCAGATCGCCAATGGGAAATCGATTGTGGACGGTGGTATGCGTGAGGGGCTGGTACTCCGTTCCAAGGATGGAAGCAGGTCGTTTAAGGCCGTGTCAAATGAGTTTCTATTAAAATATCATGGGTAAAAAATGTTAAGACCGCTTGAATTTCGGCGGTCTTTGTCTGTGCATACAGGAACCCAAGAAAAAATGATTTACATATCGCGTGTCAGATAGTATACTTATAACAACTGCGTTGTCAGATTTACTTTGTTTGTAATGGACGGGCAGAAATTGATAGAATACGGAGGAAAGAAGATGGGATTATTTTTGCAGGCAGCGATCATGCCAGGGTGTAAGGAAGCAGATGCAAGGGCTGCGGTAACGGCCGTTGCGGAGAAATATTCCAGCTCATTTGACGAGCTGGAGAAAGGAGATTCTGCAGAAGATGATATGATAATTTCGGATTTAATTCCGGATGAATGTCAATACATAGAGAATGTCAATGGTGTGAGTATTTTGCTCAATGCGGGCTGCATTGGTTATGATTCTCTTGCAAAAGCGCTGTCCGGGGAGTATGGGAAAGCAGTTTTGCTTTTATACATATATGATGGAGATTATTGGGGGTATTGGTTATATGATAAGGGGGAATTCATTGACCAGTTTAATCCAGTGCCAGATTATTTTGGGGAAGAGTCGGAGGATGAGATACAGGAATCAAAAGGAAATGCGGAAATCATTGCTAAGTATTTTCAGGTAGAGAAGGCTTCCATTGAAAAGTACCTTGTGAATTGGTCAGAGGAAACGATGGGCGAAAAAGCCTGTGAAGATGACGAGTTTGGATATGAAGACTGGCAGATGGCTGATTTTATGCGGAAATTAGGATATCCGTATCAATTTGATGAGGAATAGGCGAGGAATAATTGAAGGGGGAGGGGAGAAATCCCCATAAAATGATGAAAAAAGAAAAAAACAGAAATTCATTTTCGGGCTCTATTGGCTTTGTACTGACAGCGGCGGGAAGCGCGGTCGGGTTAGGGAATATCTGGCGTTTCCCGTATCTGGCGGCAAAGGACGGCGGCGGGCTGTATCTGGTGATTTACCTGATACTTGCGCTCACATTCGGATTCACATTGCTGACGACTGAGATTGCCATAGGGAGAAAAACAAAGCAGAGCCCGTTGACAGCATACGGACGGTTACAGCCTAAGTGGGGCTTTCTTGGTGTGCTTGCGTGCCTCGTTCCGGTCATTATTCTGCCGTATTACTGTGTGATCGGCGGCTGGGTGGTCAAATATTTTCTTGCGTATCTGACAGGCGGCGGCACTGCGGCAGCGGAGGACGGTTATTTTACAGGCTTTATCACGGGTTCATGGCAGCCGATTGTGCTGATGGCTGTGTTTATGTTTATGGTGGCATTTATCATATTCCGGGGAATCAACAAAGGAATTGAGTCGTCCTCAAAGATTCTGATGCCGATTCTGCTGCTGCTGGTTGTGGGAATTGCAGCTTTTTCCCTGACGATTCAGTATCAGGATGCGTCTGGTGTGACGCGGACCGGCATGGAGGGCTTTCGCATCTATGTGATTCCGGATTTGAGCGAAATGACTGTGAAAGGATTTTTTACGGTATTGCTGGATGCGATGGGACAGTTGTTTTTCAGTCTCAGTGTCGCGATGGGAATTATGGTAGCGTATGGCTCATATGTCAGGGACGATGCGAATCTGGTCAAGTCCATCAACCAGATTGAACTGTTTGACACGGCAGTTGCATTTCTGGCGGGCGTCATGATTATTCCGGCAGTATACACTTTCATGGGCAGAGAGGGTATGGCTGCGTCGGGACCGAGTCTGATGTTTGTATCGCTGCCGAAAGTATTTTCATCGATGGGAAGAATCGGCAATCTGGTGGGCTGTCTGTTCTTCGCAATGGTATTGTTTGCCGCGCTGACGAGCGCTGTGTCCGTCATGGAGGCGGTGGTGTCCAGTTTTATGGACAAGTTTCATATGACGCGCATAAAGGCTGCTGCGGTCGAGACTGGCATTGCCCTTGTCGGCGGCGTGATCGTGTGTCTCGGGTATAACAGGCTGTATTTCGAGGTTAAGCTGCCAAACGGGGCTGTTGCGCAGATTTTGGATATTATGGATTATATCAGCAATAATTTCCTGATGCCGCTGGTGGCAATCGGAACCTGCATCCTGATCGGCTGGGTGCTCAAGCCAAAGACTGTCATCGACGAGGTGGAGAAATCCGGCAGCAAATTTGGCAGAAAACATTTGTATATCGCGATGATTCGGTATATCGCACCGGTGCTTTTGGTGATGCTGCTGTTGAAATCGCTGGGCATACTGACAGTAATATAGAGAGTATGAAATCTG
>CAMWXA010000459.1 GCA_947178035.1 uncultured Lachnospiraceae bacterium
AAATGAGGTGTGAACATATTTTTTGTGCATTTTTTATTTTTCAAACACGCTCTAGGAACGAAAAATTTATCTTCATGTAAGAGTCACCTCGCTTTCCAATAATGAAATATACATCATAATGGTAGCGAACGAAACCTTTTGCGCAAATTCATTGACAGCTCTTATCAAATAGCAGATTTATTTTTTTTTAACTTTTATTCACTTGTTATGCAAACTGATTTACAGTATAATATGAAGTGAGACAAAATAATAAAATGTGATAATTTAATTAAGAAAGGGTGTTGTAAATGGGATTAAAGAGTGACGAGAGTATCAAGGAGTTTACGCATAAGTATTCAAAAGTATGTGTAGACAACAACGCCATTGATCCGGATTTGTTTGATGAGTACGGCGTAAAGAGAGGTTTGCGCGACAAGAACGGGAAAGGAGTACTTTCCGGGCTTACCAACATTTCACTGATAAAATCGTCAGAGGAAATAGATGGAAAGAGTGTTCCCTGTGACGGCCAGTTGTACTATCGGGGATATAATATCTTTGACCTGGTAAGGGGCTTTCAGAGCGAAGACCGGTTTGGCTTTGATGAGTGTGCATACCTGCTGCTGTTTGGAAATCTTCCAAACGCGAATGAGTTGATGGAATTTAAGAAGACACTGGGATATAGTATGACGCTTCCCACAAATTTTGTGAGGGATGTCATTATGAAAGCACCAAGCCATGATATTATGAATTCACTGACAAAGAGTGTGTTGACGCTTGCGTCGTATGACGACAGCGTGACGGATATGTCACTGAGGAATGTGCTTCGTCAGAGCCTGATGCTGATCAGCGTATTTCCAATGTTATCTGTATATGGGTATCATGCGTATAATCATTATGAGTGTGATGAGAGTTTATATATACATAGACCCGATCCGAGACTTTCCACAGCAGAGAATCTGCTTAGAATGCTGAGGCCGGATATGTCATATACACCGACAGAGGCTAAGGTTCTGGATGCGGCGCTTGTGCTTCATATGGAGCATGGCGGCGGCAACAACTCTACTTTTACAACCCGTGTTGTCACCAGTGCGGGTTCTGACACCTATTCTGTTATCGCGGCAGCACTTTCATCGCTGAAGGGACCAAAACATGGCGGAGCAAACATCAAGGTAGTACAGATGATGGAAGATCTGCGGAGAAATGTCGATGATACGACGGATGAAGATCAGGTTCGGCAGTATCTGTACCGCCTTCTGAATAAAGAAGCGTTTGACAGGAGCGGTCTGATCTATGGTATGGGACATGCCGTGTATTCAATTTCCGATCCGAGAGCAAAAGTATTTAAATCCTTTGTGGAGAAACTTGCGAATGAGAAGAAGCACCATAAGGATTTTGAGCTGTACTCCATGATCGAACGGCTGGCGCCGGAGGTCATTGCCGAGAAGTGCCGGATATATAAGGGTGTCAGCGCGAATGTCGATTTTTACAGCGGATTTGTGTACAGTATGCTTGACATTCCGATGGAACTGTTCACACCGATCTTTGCGATTGCGCGTATTGTCGGCTGGAGTGCGCACCGCATGGAGGAGCTGATCAATGTTGACAAAATCATCAGGCCTGCATACAAGAGCATCGCAGTGTTGAGACCGTATGAGACGTTAAAGGACAGATCCACACCAAAACTTGATGGTCAGGATAAGAAGGTTTATAAACTTCCTATGAACTAAAAGGAAAAAAAATCTAAAAACCTATTGCATTTTATAAGGCGCAGTGCTAGAATAAATATAAGTTAAATGAATGCTAGATGATAAAGAGTGGACTTACGAGTCCACTCTTTCTATATGTTTTGTTAAGAGGTGGATGAATGGCGAGAAGGGATTCGTATGAAGAACGCGCAGAAGCACTGCTTGTGCCCATTGTGGCGGCAAATAACTGTGAGATTTATGATGTTGAATATGTGAAGGAAGGCAGCGACTGGTATCTGAGGGCTTATATTGATAAGCCGGAGGGTGTGAGCATTGTCGACTGTGAGAATGTCAGCCGTGCTTTTTCTGAGAAACTGGACGAGGAAGATTTTATAGCGGATGCCTATATTCTTGAGGTGTCCAGCCCGGGACTTGGCAGGGCGTTGAAGAAGGATAGGCATTTGGAAAAAAGTCTTGGCGAGGAAGTGGAGGTAAAAACCTACAGGCCAATTGAGCGGAAGAAAGAGTTTGTCGGTATTCTCAAAGCATTTGACAAGGATACCATCACAATAGAAACAGGAAATGATTCAGAGACAAAGGATATGGTCTTTGCCAAATCTGACATAGCGATTATCAGATTAACACTGGATTTTTAGTTTTAGGAGGGTAAAGGAAAAATGAATAAGGAATTAATGGAAGCGCTTAATATTCTTGAGAAGGAGAAGGAGATCAGCAAGGAAACTCTTTTTGAGGCAATTGAAAATTCGCTTCTGACAGCCTGCAAGAATCATTTTGGGAAGGCAGATAATATCACTGTTCAGATAGACAGGGAAACCTGCGATTTCATGGTGTACGCCACAAAGGATATTGTGGCATCCTACGATGAGGTTGAGGATGATGTCACGCAGATCTGCATTGACGACGCAATTCAGCTTTCAAAGAATGCGGTGATTGGTGACACAATTAACATAGAGATTAAGTCAAAGGAATTCGGGCGCATTGCGACACAGAATGCAAAGAATGTAATCCTGCAGAAGATTCGCGAGGAGGAGAGAAGTGTTGTATACAATCAGTTTTTTGAGAAGGAGAAAGATGTTGTCACAGGCATCGTGCAGCGCTACATCGGCAGGAACATCAGTATTAATCTGGGAAAAGCAGATGCGGTGCTCAACGAGGCAGAACAGGTAAAGGGTGAGGAGTTCAAACCGACAGAACGTATTAAGGTATATATTTTGGAAGTAAAAAATACTCCCAAAGGGCCGAGAATCCTTGTCAGCAGAACCCATCCAGAATTAGTCAAGAGGCTGTTTGAAGCAGAGGTGACAGAGATTAAGGATGGAACAGTCGAGATTATGAGCATAGCCAGAGAGGCCGGAAGCCGTACGAAGCTCGCAGTCAGAACCAATAATCCAAACGTTGATGCGGTGGGGGCATGCGTTGGGATGAATGGCGCCAGGGTAAATGCGATTGTCGAGGAACTTCGCGGAGAGAAGATCGATATTGTGAACTGGGATGAAAATCCTGGAAACTTTATACAAAATGCCCTTTCGCCAGCAAAAATTGTAGCAGTGTTTGCAGATCCCGATGAAAAGACAGCCAAGGTTGTTGTTCCGGATTACCAGCTCTCCCTTGCTATCGGTAAAGAGGGACAGAATGCAAGGCTTGCAGCAAGACTTACAGGATATAAAATTGACATCAAGTCCGAGACGCAGGCTAAAGATGCCGAGGGCTTCCGCTATGAGGATTATATGTACGACGAGGATGGAGATGTTTACTACGAGGAGGAGTACGAGGAAGGCGAGTATGCGGAAGAAGCGTATGAGGAGAATGAATATGATGCCTCA
>CAMWXA010000460.1 GCA_947178035.1 uncultured Lachnospiraceae bacterium
CGGCGTACCTGCACGGCGGGCAGAGACGACCGCTGCTGCCGGTTTCATACAAAAAACCCTGTTTCCATTTCCTCCAAGTTCCGAATAGAACAGGCGGTCCATAAAGGCGGTCATACTTCCGGTCGCGCCGGCATAATGGACAGGACTGCCAAACACAAAACCGTCCGCTTCGTATGCTTTCTCGCGGAATGCGCAGTTCAGCGCATTCCTGACCCGTGATCAGTAACAAGTTACTTTTCATGAGTAGAGAAATTTTCTTCCCAGATATCATAGAGTTTTCTTAACCTGCGTTCTTTGCGGGCTCATAAAATCTTTGCACGCTGGTCCCGCCGAACACATCCGACATTTCCATGCTGTCGATCTGCCTGTCCAAAACCGCAATCTCTTCCTCCGTCAGTTTGATTTCCACCGCCCCTGCATTTTCCTGCAGGCGGTCTGATTTCCTGGTTCCGGGAATCGGCACCAGATAAGGCTTCTTGCAGAGCATCCATGCGAGGGAAATCCGACCGGGCGTACTATGTTTTTCCCTGGCTGCTGTGTCCAGAAGCTCCAGCAGCTTTCTATTCTGCTCCACTGCTTCCGGCGTAAACTGCGGCATGACGCTCCGGTAATCGGTTCCCGGCTCAAATCGGGAGTCTTTTCCGTATTTTGCGGACAAAAATCCGTTTGCCAGCGGCGAAAATGCCACATAGCCGATATTCAGTTCCTCCAGCACCGGAAAAAGCATCTCATACCAGCGCGCCATCATGGCGTATCGGTTCTGGATATCCGTCACCGGACAGACTGCGTGGGCACGTCGGATTACTGCCTCGTCCGCCTCCGAAAGCCCCAGTGGGCAATCTTTTCCGCCTGCATCAGCTCCTGCATGACACCCGCCACCTCCTCTATGGGAATATCCGGATCGACACGGTGCTGGTAATATAAATTCATGTGGTCTGTTCCCAGCCGTCTCAGGGAACTTTCCGCGGAAGCACGAATCACCTCCGGTCTGGAATCCGGCACCAGAAGTTTGTTGACCTGTCTGCTGTCCATGTCAAAGTGAATGCCAAACTTGGTCGCAATCACAACTTTGTCGCGATACGGTCTCAACGCCTCACCTACCAACTCCTCATTGTGATGCGGGTTTTCCGGCGTGCCGTAGACCTCCACTGTGTCAAAGAATGTGTATCCGATGTCCACAGCCTCCGCAATCAACTCACGCATTTCCTTTTTTATCTGCGGGCGCGCCGTACGCATGCCTCATTCCCATGCAGCCAAGCCCCACCGCAGATACTTTCAAATCATTTCCAAGTGTTCTGTATTGCATAATCCCCCTCCATATTTCAAATCCTTACAAGTCCTTACAATCCTTACAAATTCTTTCCCATCCTGTAAGCATTCTCCATCGCTTTGGTCTGTGTCACTTCACCCTTCTGGTAGACGCCGGCTCCGTACAGGACGCCCTGCACTTTTGCTCCCAGCAGACAGTCCGTAAAACCGTACAATCCGTCAGTCGTCCGTTTCATCGCCGCCTCGCCCGCCGCTGCTGTTGCGATAAAGGTGTGAACCAATGGTGTGAACTGTTGCTCAAGAATATCATCCAGGCTGTTTATCGTTTCAATGTTATAGATTCCTTTGACTTGGAGCGAAAAAAAGGTTGACAAAATCCACTAACCCCCTATAATATTTAGTGGACGTTGTCAACTTTTTTTGTAATGAGGATCATCTATGGAGATTTACAGCAAAACCGTAAATGAAATACGAAAATTCAACCGCTTTTATACAGTAACAATGTGTTTTTTAAGTTCCGGGTATCTTGACAGCGATTATTCCATCGCAGAAACGAGAATACTGTTTGAAATAAATACGCATGGAACATGCATACAAAGCGACATCGTGAAAACACTGCATATAGATAAAAGCTATCTAAGCCGAATCATCCAGCGATTTTGCAAAAAAGGGCTGGTCGAGAAAGTAAAATCGGATGATGACAAAAGAGCATCTAAAATCACATTGACTGAAGCCGGAAAGCTGGAAACGACGAGACTGATTGCATTAACCAATGAGAAAATACTATCGCAGCTTGCAGATTTGAGTCATGATGAATGTGATGAATTGTGTAAATCCTTAAATACCGTAATTTCTATTTTAGGCAAAGAGGAAATCTGACATGAAAGTTATTCCGTTTGAAGAAAAATACAGGCAGAGTTTTATTGATTTTAATACAGACTGGATCGTTTCAAACTTCGGCTTTTTAGAAGCGCACGACAAGGAAACCTTTGAAAAAATTGACGAAGAACTGAAAGCCGGCGCCATGATATTTTTTGCTGTGGAGGATGATACTGCACTGGCAACCTGCATGGCAATGCCGTTGGAAGGAACAACATGGGAACTGTGCAAACTGGGTTCTAACAAAAATATTCCACACAAAGGTGCCGGGAGCGCAGTGTTTGAGGCCTCAATGAAATGGGCACTGGAGCATGGTGCAGAGCGGATTTTTATCCTTTCAAACAGCAGATTAAAGCCGGCACTCCACATTTATGAAAAATATGGTTTTCGAGAAATTAAATTAGACAATTACGAATATGTCAGAGGTGACATTGCTTTTGAGTACAGAAAAGAGGTATAAGAATTTAAAAGATTTTCAATAGATTCCTCTGTAAAAATAAGGCGGCGGCTTGAAATATTATATTTCAAAACCGCCGCTCTGCGCTGTAGAAACAGGATTACATTTCAACAGTCTTAAGAGCTGCAGAAAATAACTGATCTGTATCCGGATCTGCGATCACAATAAACGTCTGGTCCGTGCCATAATAATGTGCCAGCACACCATTACATATGACGCGGCACCCTAAGAACCGTCAGAAGAGATGTCTGAATTTGTGTCCGTCACGGCATCCTTATAATCCGCCGGTAGCAATAAAAATTTTTCGATAACCGGCAGCCATCTCCGCCCGCCTGCTCACGGTAAAACGCAGTATAGCAAGGCAGGATCTGAATTGCGCCATCTCCGCCGCAAAGTGAACAGCCGCCGTCACCGCCTTTGACATAGTTTTCATCGTCAATAATTTCATTTTTATAGGAATTATACGCAATAAACAACCCAAACATATTGGGCTGTTCCAACAGTGGTTTTTCCTTTGCCATGCTGACCGATCCCACGTTAAAAATTTCATCCATAACATCGTTTAAGGTATCGCCCCAACGGAACAATGTGCGTGCGCCGCCGTTGCAGAGATATTCCCACTCATCCTCTGTCGCCAGTGTAAAATGTCCTTCCTTTAAGGAGAGAACAGCTTCAGCCAGGGACGTCGCATCCTTTTCAATATAACGGTTGTCCACTTCCACAATCATATCGCCGATATCGGCCATGCGCAGGGGTGATAAACATTCCGACAGCTTTTCTTTCCATTTTGCCATGTAATCTTCCCAATCCCCATAGCCGCCCTCATCTCTTTGTTCCCCGCAGGCTTCCAGCTCCTCCGAAAGCTCCTCGCACAATTTCACCGCCAA
>CAMWXA010000461.1 GCA_947178035.1 uncultured Lachnospiraceae bacterium
GTTATAATATTTTTGGAAGCATAAATGATACGAGGAGAAAAACGATGGGAATTAAAGAGAGAAAACGATGGGTGTTCTTCGGACTTCCATTTACTTTTACAGTATATACAATCAAAGAGGATGTAATTACGGTTAATACAGGCTTTTTCAATAGGGAGGAGAATGACTGTTATATGTATAAGGTGCAGGATGTGACGCTCAAAAGCTCTTTGATAGAAAGGATGTTTGGTCTTGGAACAGTCGTGTGTTACACTGGAGATGTCACATCTCCGCTACTGTTGATTCAGCATATCAAAAACGCCAGATCCGTAAAGCAGTTTATTCTGGAAAAATCCGAGGAGGACAGGAGAAGGCGCCGTACATTGAGCACGCTTGACATTGGCGCAGCAGAGGTGGATGACATTGAGTAAACATATTGATGATGATTTGGAGTTTATGGATATCAACGAAGAGAACATCAGCGGGAACCGTGGAAGTGATATGCAGCTCAGCGCTGAAGAGATTGCAGCAGTGCTGGCAGATACTTATATGGGAAGTGTCGTCGAAGCGGAACAGGTTGACAAGCGTGACAGCGGGGAAGAGGAACAGGCAGAGCGCGGGCGGAGTCTTCGAAGACAGCAGCGGATACAGCAAATGAAACGCAAAAAAAGGCAGCAGGAGCGGATGCGCAGGCTGTTGATTCCCTGTGCAGCTGCTTTTGTGATCTGTGTTTTTCTGGTGGGGACGGGAATCAGAAGTCTGATCCGAAAACATGACAACCAACAGAGTGCCACAGGAATGGAGATCGTGAATGCGAGTGGTTTGAAAGAGCAGGATTTGCGCGAAAGCGAAACAAGCGAAAGTACTTCCGACAATAAAGAATCCGAAGACAGCTCTGCAGATAAGCGTGTTTCCAATAAAGATATTTCATACAATAACAGTTTGAATGTGGCGGGCTGTTATGTTGGCAGTGCAGTTGCAGACGGCATAAGTGACGAGGTTGCACAGCTTAGTACGCTTCTGGTTCAGACTTTAGGTGGAAAGAGCAGTGCATTGCCGCTGAGCGCAACTGCCGACGAAGCGACATCGCTGCCGGACAGCGAAGTTGTGAGTGAAAATGGCATTTTTATTGATGTGGAGGAAGGGAGAATACTGGGGCAAAAAGATGCCGGCGCACGTATTAGTCCCGCGTCCATGACAAAGATTCTCACAGTTCTTGTCGCGGCAGAGCATATTACGGATCCTGATGATACATTTGAAATTACAGCGGATATCATAGATTACAGTTTTGCCAACCAATGCAGCAATGCGGGATTCGAAGCAGGGGAAAAGGTTACGGTCAGAGATCTTTTTTACGGAACGGTGCTTCCCTCGGGGGCCGATGCAGCGTTGGGACTTGCTGTCTATGCTGCAGGGTCGCAGGAGGCGTTTGTTGAGCTGATGAATGAGAAGATCGACGAGCTTGGACTGTCAAGAACATCACATTTTACGAATTGCATCGGTCTGTATGACGAGAATCATTACAGCACTGTTTATGACGTGGCTGTCATGCTGAAAGCCGCCTGTGACAACAGCTTTTGCCGGGAAGTTCTCAGCGCCCATACTTACACCACATCTGCTACAGAACAGCATCCAGAAGGAATTACGATTTCGAACTGGTTCCTTAGAAGAATAGAGGATAAGGATACGCATGGGGAAGTGCTCTGTGCCAAAACAGGATTTGTGGTGCAGTCTGGAAACTGTGCTGCCAGTTTGAGTGTAGGAATTGATGGAAGAGAATATATCTGTGTGACAGCACATTCCAGCAGCACATGGCGGTGTATTTATGACCATGTGGCATTGTGTCAGCAGTTTATGCCAGAGGGTGAGGTCGCTGTTCCAGCGGAAGTCTGATCTGTCAGAACATGCTCAAACACAAGACCAGCAATGAACCAATAGGGAAAGAAGTCAATGCGGATGAGCCCATTTATGTGCCAGTGGTGGCGGTTATAATTCCAGGGGCAGAGTGCATGTTTTGAGAGAAGGCGTCCGCTGGCATATTCTGCGGCAAAAATCGCGAGGGCGTAGATTGTGCCGCGCACAATCAGATGACAGTGCCTTAACAGTAAAAATACTGGTTTGAAAAAAGCTGCACAGCCGTAGATTGGGAACATCCACAGAGAGGTTTGTCCAATCAAAGGCCATTCACGCCGCCTGAGTGCTCCGATGGCGGTAAAGCTGATTTCTATGCACCAGCCGACTGCTCCACATTTGACAAAGTTTTTTATAAGATGAATCAAAAAGTTAAATAAAGGTAAAGGAAGTATTCGTTTTTTCATGCTATCAGCATAACCGAATTTCCTTTACCTTATTCAGTCGTTTTATTAATTATTTTAGTTTTTGTTGATTTCGGCGATAGCAGCCTGTGCTGCCCGATCGAAGGTGGTGACATTTACAGGTCCGATAGCAGGTGTTTTATATATGGGAGTCTCTGTGCCAAACTGTGTGAAATATATATACTGTGAGGTCGCATTGATGTTGCTGTATGCACCGTCTGCAACGACCTCCATGTCTGATCCATCGCGGCGAATCCGTTTTAGCTGTGGATTATTGCCTGATGTCTGATAATAAATATAACCGTCAGTCACATTGAGCAGATCGATTCTGCCAGTGTCTAGCAGCGTTTTGCTTCCGTTAGTGGTATCGAGGCTAATCAGAGAGTAATTGTCGTGAATGTCAATACCATAAACAATATTGCCTTCGATAATAGGCATATACACATCCTCTGCAAGTACCTGGCGCGAGGTGTTGGTTTTTAGGTCGAGTGCCATCAGATGCAGGTTCTTCTCATTGTTTAGATAGTAAAAGGTAGAATTCTGAACACTTACAGGAAGAATGTCGAGTTCCAGAAGTGTTTCTTTGGTTTTCCCATCTGTCGATACTTTTTTCAAGGATACCTGATCAGAAGCACAGGTGTAGTATACATCGTTGTCTGCGAGAAGCACATACTTTCCATTTACGCGATCAAGGCAGTAAGCATCGTTTGCTTTGCTCTTGTTTACGCGATAGACGCCAGTTGTACTCAGAACGAAACCAAGACCACTGCCGCTGCCAGTTCCTCCCTGATAGTAATACAGGTATTTGCTGTCTGCATTGAGACTCATCACTTCGGTGTAGGCCAATTTTTCCATCTCAGACTCATCTGGACGCATGCGGTAGAGTGAAGAAGAATCATATGCGTTTGCGAAATATACATATCCGTCATTTTCGCAGAAAAGTCCATTGTTATAGAGATTTCCAGCGGTATTGCCCACTGTTCCGGCTGGATTTTGCGGAACTCTGTCAGAGAGATATTTCAGGACTCCCAAACCAGCAAATAAAAGTATTGCACATGTGATGCAGACAATGGTGATAACTTTTTTTTTCATTGCAATTTCCCCCTATGTAATTGTGTGAGTGGTCAGCCATGCAATTTATAAGTAGTTTTTTTGAAATCGTGTTATATTTTTCCGCACAGCTTAATGT
>CAMWXA010000462.1 GCA_947178035.1 uncultured Lachnospiraceae bacterium
CTTTAAATTCTCTGCATAAAATATATCTCTGAATTTTTGATAAGGGTCATAATCATTCAGCATATCCTCATGTATACAGTCATGAAGAAGCGGTGCTCTATTCACCAGCTTAAAATACCGCTTATCACTTTCATCAAATAGTCCGGAGCTCCAAAAGTCCTTAAGCATAGGTTTATAATTTTTTAGTGCTGCCAAATTCGGAATAATGGATTCATAGGTCACTATATATTTTTGACTGTCCATCGTTCCTTCTATTGCACCTTTAATGCATTGTTCAAAATAAGCGACTAAATATCTCGTATATCCTCCGAATATCTCGTCCCCTCCCTGACCGCCAAGCACTACCTTTCTGTGCTTGGATGCCAGTCCGGACACCATATATTGACAAAAAGACCCCGGACCTGCAACAGGTGTATCTAAATGATAAATAACATTTTCAATATTATTCAGAAAATCGTCGCAATTCATATCAATCTGATATAAAGGAAAATCATGTTCGTGAGCCACATCCTCTGCATACATACTCTCATCATAAAGTTTGCCAACGCCAAATTTTCCTGTAAAGCCTACATATTGGCTTCCCCCTATCATATCTGCTGCCATCGCAGAAATTACAGATGAGTCTACACCACCGCTTACATATCCTCCTATCGGAACATCACTTCTGATGTGGTATTTGATTGAATTATGTAAAAGTTCTTCAAGCTTTTCAATAAAATACTTTTCCGTATGATTCCAATCCAAATCATAAAATACCTGCCAGTATCTTCTAATGTTAATGTCTTCATTATGGATTACTATACAATGCGCAGGTTCCAGTGCCTTAATACCCTGAAACAGTGTATGTTCTCCTAAACAAAACTGAAATGTCAAATAATCCTTGAATCCTTCCCTATCCGTTTCAATATCCGGAAGGAACGGAAGCAATGCTTTCATTTCAGAAGCAAAGTAAAAAACATTGTCAACAGCCGCATAATAAAACGGCTTAATGCCAAACCTGTCTCTTGCACAAAATAATATTTGATTTTTTTCATCCCAAACAGCGAACGAAAACATTCCTTTAAAATGCGTAACACAATCTGTGCCCCATTTTTCATATGCTTTTAAAATCACTTCTGTATCCGTATTTGTTTTGAATACACAACCAATTTCCCTTTTAAGTTCAATATAATTATAAATTTCTCCGTTAAAACATACTACATTCCCTGTTACTGCATCTTTCATAGGTTGATGACCGCTGTCTGTCAAATCAAGAATACTCAATCGGTTATGCGCTAAGCCTATATATCCTTGCTGACTAACCCAAATTCCGGTATCATCCGGTCCCCTATGTTTTTGCAAAATATTCATAACATTTAATTTATGCGAAATATCCTGTATTTTATTTTTTTCAATGCTTAATATTCCCGCTATTGAACACATATTGTATATCCCTATATCTATTTATTTTGGTAGTATGCCAAATGCCTCTCATGCTTTTCAATACAACTTTGTATAATTGCTTGATTTCCTCTTGTCCATGTGACAGTCTTTTCCAATCCCTCCTGTAATGCAACCTCGGCTGTAAATCCAAGTTTTTCTTGAGATTTCACCACAGAAGCAAAGCGTTTTCCTGATGTATCCCATGCCCTTTTAGGAGTCATTTTCAGTTTCGACCTGCTATCTGCAATTTGTATAATTTTTTGTGCCAAGTCCGAAATAGAAGTCTCAACTCCTGAACCGATATTGTACACATCTCCCGCGTCTCCTTTTAAAGCACATAGCATAAGGCCACGGCAGATGTCTTCCACAAAAATAAAATCTCTTGTCGCAATCCCTTCATTTTCCAACAAAATCTCCTGATTTGTTAATGCCCTGTAAATAAAAGTTGGCGTAACATTCCTCCAAATCGTTGCATAAGTGCCTCTCCAATTACCTGCACCCAGAATCTCTCCTGGACCATAAACATTTTGAAATCTGGCTCTGACAACAGGAAGTTCGTATTGTTTGTGGTAGTACACAGAATAAAACTCTCCGATTATCTTTGAAATAGAATACGGACTATCCTGATGAAGTTCGACTGGACTTTCTTCTGTTGTTGCGACTGCTTCTCCAAACGTTTTCTTAGCCACAGAACAGCCAGCAGAAGAATATACGACTTTTTTAAGATTACGGAAATCTTTCAGACGCTCAAATAATTTCAATGTTGTCTGTGTATTATTTTCATTGTCTGCAATCGGATCAAAAATAGAGCTTTGATTCCCATGAAAAGTAGCCAAATGAAAAACATAGTCCAAATTATCCTGTAAGCCTGCAAGAACCCGAAAATCCGTAACGGACTTCTCAATAAATGTAACACGTTTATCTTTAGGTACGTTCACAATCTCTGCAGATAATAGATTGTCCACAATTATAATTTTGATTTCCTTTACATTGCTTAATAAAAGTCTGATTAAATTACTCCCTACAAATCCGGCTCCACCAACTACCAAAACAATCGTGTGTTCAAACAAATTATAATCTTCCTTAGTCACTATCTGATCTCTCCTTTTAAATGTGTATACGTCTGTGTAATCCCATACTGTTTATACCATTCAATTGTTCTTCTGATTCCTTCTTCTAATGACATCTGCACATCCCAGTCAAAGTCTTTTTTTACCTTAGTCGGATCAAGCAGAATTGTAGCAACATCATCTTCTCCCCTCTGGTGTACTTCAACCGGCTTCTCCAATGTTATATCCAGTGCCTTTAATGTTGCGTCAAACAATTCTTTGATTGCATAATCCTTTCCGCTCGAAATATGATAATAGCCACAGCTTCCCATACCATCGACCGCCTTAATAATAACGTTTACAACATCATCCACATACACAAAATCTCTTCTGGTATCCATAACAAAACATTCTTTTCCATTGGTAAGCCTGTTATAAAATGTAGGCAGGGGTCCGCTTAAATTTCTAGGACCGTATGAATTTGCAAGTCTAAAAGACAAAAATTCAATTCCCGATAATTCGATATATAATTCACCGCCTGTCTTACTGATTGCATAGCTACTGCCACCTGCATAGCCGCCAGAAAAGTAAGGATGCGTTAACGTGATTGGCTGTTCAATTGGTTTTAACCCATAGCAAAGAGCTGTTTGAAAATAAATAATCCTCCTTACTCCTGTTTCCTTTGCCGCCTTTACCAAATTCGCAGCTCCAACCACATTGGTTGTTGCATCCTCAATCCAGTTTTCAGGATCTTTATAAGAAGCTGCTGCATGTACCAAAATTTCCGGTTGAAATGCTTCAAATACTTCAAATACCTTTTTCGTATTTGCAATACTGTCCTCTACAATCTGCAAATTCATGTGTTCCTGCAGATTATCACGCCTGCCGGTCTGATAGTTGTCTATTACCAGTACTTCATCTCCTCTTGCCAATAATCTTTCCACAATATGTGATCCAATATGTCCTGCTCCACCTGTTACTAATACTTTCATAATAAATCCC
>CAMWXA010000463.1 GCA_947178035.1 uncultured Lachnospiraceae bacterium
CTGTTATTATGGTTATTTATTTTATACAAATATTGACTCAAGCAAGCCTAATGAAAAAACCTTACTTTTCAGAATTACGTTCATGAATAATTTACATGTTAAAATATCAAAAGTTGTAAATATACTCTTAAATACAGAAGTATTTCAATTTTAAAGGAGTAATATAAGATGAAAAAATGGATTGTTAGTGTTTTATCAGGAATTGCAGGTATAACTGCCGGAGCTGGTGCAGTAGGAAGGGTATTGGGAAAACAATTAAGCATACAGACAGAGCTTTCAAACAAGCATTTGGCGCTTTATATGTTAATGAACCAATGGGTGCAGGTTAAGCAGGATGGAAAAGTACTGGCAGGCTATTTTGAAGAAAACGGATACAAAAATATTGCTGTATATGGAATGAACTTTGTTGGACAGACTCTATGCAAAGAACTGGCAAATAGTTCCGTTGAAATCAAATATGCGATTGACAAAAATGCGGAAAATATATATGCGGATTGCGAAGTTATAACAATGGAGGACAATTTGGAAGAAGTAGATGCCATTATTGTTACGCCAATTTATTATTTTGATGAAATAGAAGAAAAATTAGCAGAAAAGGTAGATTGTCCAATTATTTCTATTGCGGATATCATATACGAAATATAACATAAATATATAAATACTATTGTAAAAAATGAGAATACGTGGTGTTAACTGTTATGGAAAAATTAAGTGTATAGATTCTTAACAGTTCCTAACTAGTACAGCATTGCCTAAATAACAGTGAAAAACAGTGCCTGATATGTGTGTTAGGACAAGGCGGAGGAAGGAGGCAATGCGGTGGCATTGCTGATTGACGACAACATAAGGACTGTACCAGTCCTTTGTACTGGCGCAAATAACAGGTGCTGTATTCATTGTTATTTGTGTAATGTTGAACTAGAAGAGTATAGAATTGTAGGGAAAAAATATATGTGTGGTATTTTAGGTGGGAATAATGGAAGATGGGATTACAATAAAGGAATAGAAAGTATGTATCATAGGGGACCAGATGGTACAAGAATTGAGAATCTAAACGATTTCACTTTAGCTTTTTCCCGGCTTGCAATTATGGACTTGTCCAAGAATGGAATGCAGCCCATGTTTTCTTATGATAATCAGGTGGGGATTGTATTTAACGGTGAGATATATGGCTATCAAAAATTAAGGGAACAGTTAATAAAAAAAGGATATCAGTTTCGTTCAACATCTGACACGGAAGTAATACTGAATGCCTATTTGGAATGGGGAGAAAAATTTATTACAAAAGTAGATGGTATGTTTGGATTGGCAATATATGACAAAAGAGAAGGTACAGTAAAACTGTTTCGTGACAGAGTTGGTATTAAACCGCTATATTACTATTATGATGGCATAAATTTTGGCTTTGCATCGGAACTGAAAGGTATTGTCAACATGTGTAGTACCATATCTTTTGAAATTGATAATACAGCAGTTTATGACTATCTGAATTATTTATATATACCGGACCCAAAGACCTATTACAAAAATGTTTACAAATTGCTGCCCGGACATCGAATGATATTTGATATAAAATCCAAGCGTATTGTCAGGGATTCCTCCTACTGGAAATTGAATATCAATGTAAATCAAGCTTCACAGCGAAAGCAGGAGGATTTAATTGAAGAGTTAAGATTTCTGATGAAAGAATCTGTACAAAGCCAGATGATTGCGGATGTACCAGTGGGAACTTTTCTGAGCGGCGGAGTGGATTCCAGTATTATAACTTATGAAGGTCATCAAATGAATCCACAATTGGAATCTTTTTCGATGGGATTTGAGCAGACTAATTATAATGAACTGAAATATGCACATGAATTATCAGAAAAGTATTCGATTCATATGAATTCTAAAATATTTACTCGAGGTATTTTTCGAAACTGCTATGAAAAAATGAAAGACTGGTATGATGAGCCGTTTGCGGATACTTCGGCATATCCAACGTATCTTGTATCAGATATGGCCAGGCATAAGGTGACAGTAGTTCTCACAGGTGATGGCGGGGACGAGGTTTTTGGCGGATATCCGAGGCAAAAGGCGATATGGCAGAAGGAAAAAGAGAGAACACCTGATAATTTGCTGATAACTTGGATATATAGTAAATTGATGAGAAATAAGATTGATTATCATTGGCTTGATGATTTAACATTTCTGCTTCGTTCAAACTGTTGGCTTCCTAAATTAAATGACAAAATACTAAGAAGACAATTAGGAATTGACAAAGATTATGATATGTTTTGGGCGTTGAGAAAGCATTACATTAAAGATTTACCACCCATGACAAGAGTTCAATATTTGGACATAAAGACTTATTTGCCGGGAGACATTTTAACAAAAGTAGACAGAGTAAGCATGGCGGTTTCATTGGAAACCAGAGTGCCATTTCTATCTAAAAAGTTGATTGAATTTTCTTTTTCATTATCCGAAGAGGACAGATTACCGAATGGAGAACCAAAAGGGTTATTGAAAAAAGCATATGAAAAAGAGATTGGATCAAAGATATTGTATCGGAAAAAAATGGGATTTAGTATTCCGCTTAATTTATTTGCGGTAGATAAATCTCCTCAAGAGCAATTGTTAGAAGATTTATGGAAGGGAGTTAAAATAAAATGAAAAAAGGAACAATTGGAATTTTATCAGCACTAGCAGGAGCAATAGTGGGCGCTATAGGGGGAAGTATTATCATAGAAAAAGGACTGGGAAAAACCGATTACCAGCAGTTAGCAAACAAGCATTTAGCCATTATGGAACTATATGACCAGTGGGTTAAAACAAAGCAGGAGAAAAAGTCTGTCACAGATTATTTTCATAATCATAACATAAAATCTGTAGCTATTTATGGAATGAGCTTTGTCGGACAGCGTTTATATGAGGAATTAAAGGATTCAGATATTAAAGTAAGTTATGCCATTGACAAAAACGCTGCCAGTATTTATGCGGATGTTGATATTTTAGATCCGAATGATGTTTTACCACAAACAGACGCGATTGTGGTAACAGCAGTGTACTTCTATAATGAAATAGAAGAAATGCTAGAGAAAAAAACCGATGCAAAGATATTGTCATTTGAAGACATTTTATACGAGATTTAATATAACGAAATATATGGAAGGCATTGTAGTTTAATGAATATTTTATTTGCAGCAAACGCTTATGTTGACAGGGGAATACCCAAAGATGGTTTTCCTATCTATTTATATAGGGTTTCTCATGCTTTAAAGGATATGGGACATACTCCCGTTATAGTTTATTGTAGTGACAGAGATTCCTTTAGAGTAGAAGATGGAATAAAAATATATAGCATTCAATCTCCTGTTGTCAAATTTAATACGGCATGGATAAATGCGTTTTGGGCATCAGCGTGCCGCAGCTATCACTTAAATAGAAGATTAAAAGAATTGGTAAAATCAGAGGATATAGATTTAATAC
>CAMWXA010000464.1 GCA_947178035.1 uncultured Lachnospiraceae bacterium
GGAGAGTACAGCGAGAGAATCAGCGTGAAAGGGAAGGACGAAATCACCGAACTTGCAGCTGATTTTAACCGGATGGCGGAGCAGGTGGAGGAAAAGATTGCCCGGCTGTCCGATGTGGCGAGGCAGAAGGAGGATTTTGCGGCAAACTTTGCCCACGAATTGAAGACGCCGCTGACGTCTGTGATCGGTTACGCGGATATGCTTTATCAGAGGGAGCTGCCGCGGGAGCAGGTCAGGGCGGCAGCCGGATATATTTTAAATGAAGGGATGCGGCTCGAAGCGCTGTCTCTGAAATTAATGGACTTATTTGTGCTGGACAAGCAGGATTTTATCCTGGAGAGAATGTCGGTGCAGGAGATGTTTGAAAATTTAAGACAGGGTATTGAACCGGTCTGCGGGAAGAATGGGGCGGCGTTGCATATGGCGTTGGAGGAAGGCAGCATTGAGGCTGACTTCGACCTTTTTAAGACGATGATATTCAATCTTGCCGACAATGCAGTGAAGGCAGACTGCAGGGATATCTGGATTTTTGGCAGGCAGAACAAGTGTGATTACCAGATAACCATAAAAGACAACGGAAAGGGAATACCGCCCAAAGAGCTGGGGCGCATCACGGAGGCTTTTTATATGGTGGACAAGTCGCGGTCAAGGCGGCAGCACGGGGCGGGGCTTGGAATGGCTCTGGTATCTAAGATTGTGGAGATACACGGGGCAGCGATGAAGATTGAGAGCGATGGAAAGACAGGAACGAAAGTTCGTATTTGTTTTCGCAATTTTACAACTATGACACAACTTTAACGAAAGTAAGTCACAACACCTGGATAAAATGGATATGTACATTTTATCCGGGTGTTTTTTATATACATGTTGTTAAGGAAATGTGATTAACACTACATACAAAGGAGGCAGGGGATATGCATGGAAAAAATAAGGTGCGGTTTGTGGCAGTGGGAATGATTCTATCGTTGATTATAGCAGGCTGTGCACCAAAAGATGCCGATACGGGCAATGAAGGAGGGAAAGGGAACGGCGAAAACAATATCATGACAGGAACAAATGAGATCCCGGCAGAAACAGGGGAGCATGGGGCAGAAGATTGTAACCAGCTTCAGCCGCAGGCGGATATCGAGGCAGTTTTGGCGGAGTACCGGACAGAACGGCAGAAGTCGCAAAGTACGATAGACGGGGGATATATCCTTGCGGTTCAACCGAATGAGGAGAACTATGCGTATGGTGTGGGAGATACCAGCTATACCGCCCGCTTTGATACAAAGGAGTTAAACGAGGCGTTTCAGGCGGCAGAGGATTATATCAGGAACACTCTTCAGATCACAGGTGCGCCCGTATATGCCTGTGCTGATCCAAGAATGACCGCAATTTATGATGACTCCGATAAGGGTGTGGCGGCCGGCTACGATGCAGATAATATCTTTCTCTGTGAATATTCAGATCAGGGGAGCTGGCACTATCTGATTCTGGTCAGGGATGGGAAAGGGACAGACTGGACAGTGCTGTTTCAAGGAGACCATTATCGGACGAAAGAGGGTGATGAACAGGGATGAGAAGGCAGATATGGTGGGAATATAAGATAATGTGGAATGAAGTGACACGCGTGTCAGCTGCTGTCATGTGTGTGGTGGTGGTGCTTCACCTGCTGGTATATTTGAATCTGCAGTACAGGGCGATAGACAGCCAGGGGCAGATTGTGGAGGGACTGGCTTCTTACAGGGCATTGCGCGAGGCAGCGGAAGCAGTCAAAGGAACCATGGACGGCGATTATATCAAGGCTCTGGTAGAAAGCTACAACAATAGTTTTGATAAAGCATATATGGCAGAGCACAGGGGATTTCTGGGGACAGGCGGAATGACAAAATATATGGTGCCAAACTATTTTGTCAATTATGTTTACTTTGGTCCATACATGTCAAATGGGAATAATAAAGTTGGTCTGGACTATGACTTCTTGGAGTCGGAGGAGATCTTTTATCAGACTTACAGGGAGACTGTAAAAGAACATCTGCTGCTGGATTCCTATACGGAAGAGCAGGTGCAAATCCTGGAAAAGAAGATCAGTCAGCTGAAAACACCTTTCCAGACAGGGTATTATCAGGGGCTGGCAAATCTGCGGTCGTGGTTTATGCTGGACTATGGCCTGACCTTTTTTGCGCTGGCCTTTACGCTGGCAGGCGTCTTTGCAGCAGATCACGCAGGCGGTGTCACGGAACTGACGCTTTCATCGCGCTATGGCAGAAAGCACAATTTTGATGCCAGATGGGTGGCGGGAAATCTGGCTGCAGTCAGCGTGTACTTGATTTTTATCGCGGTGCAGGTGATTGTAAACGGTTTGATTGCCACACTGGATGGATGGGATTTGCCGGCGCAGATGTTTTGGTTTACCTGCCTGTACAATATAACAGTCGGACAGGGACTGCTTATCATGTTTGCGGGAGGTCTGCTGGGGGCACTTGTCATTGGAAATATGGTGATTCTGATTTCGATAATAATCAAAAATAGAAAATTGGCGGCTGTTATATCGGTTGTGGCAGCTGCATTGATTTTGCGGTCGCAAAACGATTACGGACAGCTTCGGATGATTCACCCGGCTCATTTTAAAGATGACGACTTGATCAATGAATATATATTTATCGGCAATCTTGCAGTTCCTTATTTTGTGATTGTTGTGGTTCTGACATTGCTGTATGCAGCCGTTTTCCGCGGGGTGACGAAATTATGTTATAGGAAGTATGGGATTTAAGGGACGAATCGCAGTGAGGAAAGTGAGGGAAAATATGAGGATAAGGAAAAGTTGCGCAGTACTTTTAACAGGAGTATTATTTATTGGTCTGACAGGCTGTACAGACAAGAGTGAACCACAATCGAATACTGTCATTTCGATGGAAAATAGCATCCATGAGGAGACTGTATCTGCAGAGAATGGGGAATCGGAAAGCGATATACAATCAGAACCGGTGCAGTCAGATGCAGAGCTGGAGGAAGAGCTGAAGCAGTACCGCAAAGAGCGGGAGGACTTGATTCAGGAAGCAAACGGTCTTGTAGAAGGGGGAACGCCGGACGAAGGGAAATATTCGTTTGACCTGTCGGGAGCTTTTTATGAGAGCCAGTTTGACACAAAGGAACTGACAGAGGCGTATGCTGCTGCGCGCATTTATGTGACAGATACACTGGGAATCACGCCGGGTACAAAGATGGCAGTCTATATGTGCATTGATCCGAGAATACTGGCAATCTATGCCGACGAGGATAAGGGTGTCGCAGCAGGGTATGAGAATAGCAATATTTTTGTCTGTGAGTACTGTGATGAGAGCGGCGTATGGAAGTATTTGATTCTCACGCGCGAGGGAAAGGGCAGCGCATGGAATGTGATTTATGATGGGGATTGTTATAAGGAATAGTGAAGTGTGAATCTATAACGTGATTTTTGGGCGCACTACCCCCTTGGTGGAAA
>CAMWXA010000465.1 GCA_947178035.1 uncultured Lachnospiraceae bacterium
TCGGCACGCTGGTTACGACAGGCGCATTTGGGCTTGGCACAGTAATCGCATTTATATTCGTGCTTGCCTTTATCTATCTGCTTGTCAGGCCGTACAAGGAGAGTTCGACACTCAGATTCAATGGCGGCGGAAAAATGCTTGCCAAATAGCAGGCAGTCATTATAAACTGTAAATAGAAATGGATACACCCTGCGGATTGGAGCGTTTGTTTCAATTCGCAGGGTGTTCATAACCTGAAAGGGGGATTCTATATGGGAACAGCGATTACGCTGGCGATACTGCTCGCAGTAGTCGGTCTGGCTGTGCGCAGCATGGTTCGCGACAAAAAGAGCGGAAAATCGCTGCAGTGCGGCGGCGACTGCAGCAAGTGCAAAGGGTGTCATTGAGACGCTAATATTTCATCCGCTTGTAGAAATACATCGATAAACCGGTCGCGATGGTCCACCCGATCGGCCATGCACACCAGATACCGACGGCGCCGAACAGGCTTGAGAAAACAAAGGCAAGTATGACGCGCAGGATCAGGTCTGTGAAGGTGGCAGCCATAAACGCTTTCATGGCGCCGGCGCCCCGGAGTACCCCGTCTGTCACAAGCTTTGCTGACACGACGAAGTAGAAGGGAGACAGAATCCACAGGAACTGTTTTCCGGTCAGCAGCGCCTCGGCGGAGGATGAATCCATAAACAACAGGAGCAGGTATTGTCCGAAACAGATATATAAGAGCACGATCGGGACACTGATGCACCAGACCAGTTTGCGTCCGGCGCGCAGACCGCTCTTTACTCTGTCGGGAATGCCGGCTCCTATATTTTGCGCTGTAAAGTTTGAGACACCGTTTCCGAGTGTGGTGAAGGATGTGATCACTAAGTTGTTGAGCTTTACAGCGGCGGAGTATCCGGCAGTGACACTGATGCCGAAGCTGTTGATGACACTCTGGATAAAGATATTTCCGACAGAGATAAAGGACTGCTGCAGGATACTGGGTATGGCGATCACTGCAAGCTTTTTGAGCAGGGCTGGGGAGAACAGCTCTGCTTTTTCATGCACACGGGCGTCCAGAGGAGATGTGTCAGCGGGCTGACGGACGCCCGGCGCGCAGGCAGTCTGGATCGCGGCAAGCCTTTTTAAAACCAATATGACAGAAAGGATGCAGCTGATTCCCTGACACAGAAAGGTTGCCCACGCGACGCCGGCGATGCCCATGTGAAAGCATTTGACAAAGAGGATGTCAACCGCAATGTTGGAGGTTGACGAGGCGGCAAGGAAGTAAAACGGTGTCTTGGAGTCCCCGAGTGCAGAGAAGATTCCGGTCGCTATATTATAAAAGAAAAGGAACGGAAGCCCCAGTATGTAAATGTCCATGTAGAGGGCGGAATCCGCCATGATTTCCGGCTGTGTCTTCATCTGTGCCAGCAGGGGATCGCAGAACAGGAATCCCAGAAGCATCAGAACTGCACATAATACAGCGCTCGAAATCAGGGTTGTGTAGACGGCAGTTTTCATCCGGCTGTAATCTTTGGCTCCGAAAAACTGGGACACGATGACAGAACAGCCGATATTGCAGCCGAAGGCAAACGCGAGAAAGATGAGCGTCACATTGTAGCTGTTTCCCACGGCGGCGAGGGCATTTTCGCCGATAAATCTGCCGGCGACAAGGCTGTCCGCGATATTGTAGAGCTGCTGGAAGATGATGCTGCCAAACATTGGTAGACAGAATTTCCACAGGACGGTCTGCGGATTTCCCACGGTCAAATCCTTGTTTAAGGTTTTGGTCATATTCTTGTTCCTATTTTTGTTCATGGAAGTGATCAGTCCTTTCTAAAAATATATTACATAAAAATACTTACAAAGCTGTTTACGAATGGATCCTAACCTATTATAATTAGAAAAAAACAATATGAAAAATATATATTTTGTATATTGACAATATAAAAATATATATGGAAGGTGCGCAATGAATATTTATTACGAGTATTACAAGGTATTTTACTATGTGGCCAGGTATCGCAATATCACGAAAGCCGCGCAGGCATTGGGAAGCAACCAGCCCAATGTGACGCGTGTGATGAAGCTGTTGGAGAGTGCGCTTGGATGCCAGCTTCTGCTGCGGAGCAATAAGGGAATCACACTCACCGAGAAGGGCGAACATTTATATGAGCGTATATCTGCGGCCTTCTTTCAGATACAGGCTGCGGAGGAGGAGCTGAACCGCGGCGGGAAGCTGGTTGAGGGAACGATCATACTTGGGACAACGGAGACGGCGCTGCACCTGATTCTGTTTCAGAAATTGAAGGAATTTAAGCGGGAAAATCCCAAAGTGTGCTTTAAGATCTACAATTACAGCACCAAAGATGCCGTCAGTGAGCTTACGAGAGGCGCGATTGACATCAGTGTTGTGACCAGTCCGTTTTATATCCGGAAACCTATCAGAAGCGAAAAAATACTGGAATTTAAGGACGTGCTGATCTGTGGGAGTGCTTATACTGATCTGACGCGCAATAAAAGGCACCTGACGGAGCTGTCCGGCTATCCGTGGGTGTGCCTCGGCAAAAATACAGTGACCTATGACATGACAAGTGACTTTTTTCTGAGGAATGGCGTGGTGCTAAAGCCGGATATCGAGGTTGCGACGTCCGACCTGATGGTTCCAATGATACAGAATAATATGGGCATCGGCTATGTGCCGGAACAGCTGGCACAGCCGGAGCTGGAGGCAGGCGGTGTATACCGCATTCCCGTGTATGAGGAGATGGAGGCAAGGTCTGTCTGTGTACTGTACGATGCAAAACGGGGACAGAGCCGATGTGAGAAAGAGTTTCTCGAGTTTTTATTGTCATTTCCCGGGAAATGAAATATAATGATAACTATGCACCCATTTGTCAACAGTTCCCTGGTGGATGCTGTGATATTTTATAATCAATTGGAAAGGTGAAAGATACAATGAATATAAGACGTGCACAGGAGAAGGATATGGACGGAATCAACAGTCTGCTCCGGCAGGTGCTGATGGTACATCACAAGGGCAGACCCGATTTGTTTAAGGGGGATACGAAAAAGTACACGGACGAGGAACTTCGGACACTGATTTGCGATGACGCGAGACCAATTTTTGTGGGGGTCGATGCGCAGGGGACAGTGCTGGGCTATGTGTTCTGTGTATTTTTGCAGCATACAGACGACAATATCCTGACAGACATCAGGACCTTATACATTGACGACTTGTGTGTTGATGAGCGAAAGAGGGGGCAGCATGTTGGGAAAGCGCTGTATGAGTATGTGCTGGATTTCGCAAAAAGACAGGGCTGCTACAATGTAACGCTGAACGTGTGGGCATGCAATGAGGGAGCAAGGCGGTTCTATGAGAGCTGCGGACTGGCCCCGCAGAAAATTGGTATGGAAAAGCTTTTATAAGGCTTCCTGTTAATATTCTGCTGTTGACTTTGTCTGAATATATTGTATAATTT
>CAMWXA010000466.1 GCA_947178035.1 uncultured Lachnospiraceae bacterium
CCAGAATGCAGGGTGTGGAAACCCAAATGCAGGGAATGGAAACCAGAATGCAGGGTGTGGAAACCCAAATGCAGGGAGTGGAAACCAGAATGCAAGGTATGGAAACAGACCTTCAGGAAGTAAAACAAAAAGTTACAAATATAGATTTAACACTTGAAAATGAAATACGTGTTAATATTAGACGTGTAGCGGAAGGACATTTGGACATATCAAGAAATCTGCACGATGCGTTAAAAATCGACAACGAAAAAGAGATGATTGTGATTCGTGTCAATATTCTGGAAAGCGAACTGCGCAGAATCAAAGAACGGCTTGATCAGATAGCATAAAAAAGAATAATCAGAAAGGAGCAGTCTGGATTTGGACTGCTCCTTTCTGATGTAGTGTTTATATTTATTCAAATACTGTTCCGATTGTGCCGGGCGCAGAGAAAAGAATCAGAGCCGCACAGCACAAGCGGAAACAGTTCATAATTGCCTCCATATAGATACGAATGACAGCACTTTTATAGATGAAAGACTGCTTTCAAGGCGTCATCTTCTGTGAGAATTTTTTTCGCCAATGTGCGGTATTGTTCCTCGTGGAGATAGGTATGGCGGAACGGTTTGATTGAGGGGGCAAGGTCAATCGCTTTCTCATAGTCCTCCGCATTGAGATTAAGCGTGGCGGCGTAGTCCCAGAATCCAGTCTTTGTAAAGACGGTGTTCACACGCTGGAAGCGGTGGTCGTGGACACGGCTCATAAGATAGGTTGCGATGCCGACCTGAATACCATGCAGCTGCGGAACTTCCAGCAGCTTGTCCAACGCGTGGGAAATCAGGTGTTCACTGCCGCTCGTGGGTGCACTGCTGCCGGCGATCTCGTTTGCGATGCCGCTCATGGCGAGGGAGTCGAGCAGTTCTTTTAAGAACAGTTCATCATGAATGCTGTCAAAGGGTGTCCGCACAAAGCTGTTCACCGCCTTCTTGGCAGTCATGAGGGCAAAGTCGTTGACCTGTGCAGCGCCGTGTGCCTCCTCGAATTTCCAATCGTAGAGCGCGGTAATCTTGGATACCATGTCTCCGATTCCAGAGTACAGGAATTTTTCCGGTGCACTCCTGATGACAGCAGTGTCTGCAATAATGCCATATGCAAGGCGCGCGGGAACGGAATTTCTGCGGCCATTTACGATTAATGAAGCGCTGGCGCTGGAAAAGCCGTCGCTGGACGCGGAAGTCGGCACGCTGATAAAAGGCAGTCTGCGCAGAAAGCCGATGTATTTCGCAGCGTCAATGACTTTGCCGCCGCCGAGTCCGATTACGGCTTGTGTCGAATTGGGCAGTCCGAATGCCAGGCTGATGATGTCGTCAATATTGACGGTATCCAGCTCACAGTACTCCAACACTTCGATTTTTGCTTCCCGCAGGGCGTCTAATACCTTGTATCCAAACATGTCGATTAGACCATTTCCGAAATAAATGACTACTTTCTTAAAATCGCAATCCTTCAAATATACACCGATGTTTTCCAGTGCATTGGGTTCTACCTTTAAGATTGTGGGGATTGCGATGTGGCTTGCGTTAAATCTGTTCATGATATCTTACCTCTCTGTAACTATACCGCACATTGATGTGCAGACTGGCACGGAACAGTTACTCCTTTCTTTCAGTGAATATCATTATTATATATCCATAATGGCGGGGTGACAAATGGAATTTTTGAAATCTGTCATATTTATTGAAAGTTTTGAAAGTTTCTTATTGTAAGTTTCTTGTATACAGGCTAAAAGGAACTGTTCAGGGGTGATTGAACACCAAGATCGTATACCTTTGTAAATTGTTTCTTACGCTCATCGGACAGGTGATGGCTGATCAGCAGAAGGGTCAGGTCAGGGTTGGCAAGCAGGTGTTCCTCCACGATGTCAGCATTTGCCTGATCCAGGGCGCTGGTTCCCTCATCTACCAGCAGGAGCTGGCATCCGTGGATCAGTGCTCTCGCGATGGCGATGCGCTGCTTCTGTCCGCCTGAGAGGGCGCTGCCATTTTCGCCAACTGCGGTGTCCAGTCCATCACTCATATGCTCCAGATCCGCGGAAAGAGCGCTGTTTCTTACTGCCTCAGCAAGCTGGGCATCCGTGAAATCGTCCCCCAGGGTGATGTTATCCCGGATCGTGGCATTGAATAGGTAAACGTCCTGTTCAATGCAGCTGATTTGCCGCTGTATTTGTTCTATATTCAGTTCCTTTGCGTTTTTGCCGCCGAACAGGATCGTACCGCTGTAATCTGGGAGCCATCCGAGGAGGAGCTTGAGAAGCGTTGATTTACCACATCCAGATGGACCGGTTAAGGCGTATTTTCCCCCTTTCTGGATCGCCAGAGATATATTGCGAAGAACGTGATTTTCTCCATATTGGAATGAGATATTTTCCATTGTAATGGGCAGAACAGATGAGGCAGCAAAATTAACCGGGTTATAGTGGTGCTGTGTGATTTTATCAAAGTAGGTTCTTGATGCGGCGATTGAGAGCTTGTATGCGGCCATGTTTCCAAGGGCATTGCTCAGTCTGCCGACGATGTTGCTCAAGCCTCCTATAGCACCAGGAAGAATAAATTTGTTCAGTATAAGCAGACCTACCCATATTTCTGACAGAATCTGACAGGACAGATTTACACACTGAACAGCGCAGATTGAAAAACTCTTTATATAGTTGAGCCTGAATTTTGGCTTTTCGATCGCATCGCTTCCTTCGCTGATCTGATTGACAAATCTCTCCTTTTTTCCAAATAAGCTCAGCACATCAAAACCTTCGGATGCATCTTTGATATGGTTCAGACCTGCGGCCTGTTCCCTGGCACAGGCCGCACCAAGGGAAGCCATATTATTGTTGAATATTTTGGGGGCTAAGGTCATCAACAAAGTATTTATGACTGCAGCCAGAAGAAGAGACCAATGTATTGCTGCAATCGCGATAATACTTAGAATAATATTGCTTATGCATTCAACACAGCTGTAAAAGGAATTCCATGCGAGATTTTCGATTCTCTCAATGTCATTTGAAAACTGGGAAATATGCTCGCCGATATCCAGTTTGTGGAATTCCCTGTATTCTTTGGCAGCCATTGTGGCAGCGATATCTCTGCGCACCGCATTATTCATAGTTCTGATTGCTCTGAATTCAAAATAGTTTTCGATCCCCGAAAATAAAAAGTTCAGGAGCCAACAAACTAACTGAATGAATGTAACACACAAAAATTTACGCAGATTCCATTCGATGATGCTTTGAAACCCTTGTATCAGCAGTAAGCTGGCAGCAATCTGAAGGGTATCACATACAATCGTCAGGAGGATTGCCATCACATTATTTTTCCATGCTTTGCGAATATAATAAAACAATTGGCGCTCCTTTCTGGCTATTTCCCCACTCTCCTCCAGCAGCCTTCCGCACCGATGCCTTTTTCCGGCGGAATTAAAGTGTTTAT
>CAMWXA010000467.1 GCA_947178035.1 uncultured Lachnospiraceae bacterium
TTATGATGCAATCAATCCCGCTATCATACCCACGGCGATGCAGACATTTGGTATCCTGTAATAACGCCAGTCCATATAAATGGCAGCACAAAACACACCTATGAGAATTCCCATACTTTCTTTTCCTTTCTATATAATCTGTCTTAAACTCTGTGTACCAGTCCATCGATACACTGATTGAAAATGGAGTATTTCACCGAACCTGGTGAACGATGAACCGTCTGACGAAACATCGTGACTCTTTTGCGACGGAACAGTTTTGATTATATACGATTTCCCCAAAATGTCCACTCGAAATGTCAAAATCGGCACAACTATTTTTTTATTGTGATCTTTTACCAATTGTGTCAGTTATTTTTTTCTTTTTCCTGTTAATGATTGCCCTTTTTTATGTGTTATTTTTGACATTGCGAAATTTTGCGAAATATTTTTTTACTATTGAATATCCTAATTTTATATTTGCGCCCGGACAAGACTACAAAAAAAGAAAAAATATACATGAAATTACCATGCATATTTTTCCTTTTTTGTGACTATACTGTTTTATATAAATAACCGAGAAAGGACATCCCTATGAAAACATATTTCAGTCTGAAAGGTATACTTAACCCCGCCGTAAATTCTGATGCCCAGCCGCGCACTCCGCGCGACATGCTGCTTGATGATATTCGCAAAACACAATGCGCACTCGAAATCGCATATTCTGGTTTCGACAATGTAACAGACCCAGACCTGATAGACTGTTATATTTATGAAGTCAATTCTGCCTTGAAACGCTATCGTTTCCTATTGCAGCAGGCAGAGCAGATGCAGCTGTATGAAGAGTATCATATGGACTCTCCGGATTACCGTGATGCCAATCCGCTCGTACAGCAGCCAACCGCATGAATTCTTATGGTCTGATTTTGCTGACTATACACAGTATCCTCTTGCAGCACCATACTGCATCAGACTTTCATTGACATCCGTTCTTCCATACGTGAGACCAGCATATACATCCTGCGCGTTTTCCATAAGAGGCCGTGAATGATCCTCCTTACTTACCGTATAATATGCATCGCGCAGCTTCTGAAACATACCAATGATCTGTGAAAGATGCTCTGTATCAATACCGCGCATATCATGTGCGAGCTCGCGATCTGCAAACGCATAGATTGCAAAAAGATTTCTGGACAAATCATAGTTAAAATCTAAGCTGACTCTCAACTCGGATATGCAGTTTCTGGCACACTGCATATCCTTTTTAAATTCCTGGTCACAGCCGATCTGTTGTGCAGCCGCCGCATCTTTCAGGTATGTCAGGATCATATCGTACAGAATCACCACCAACTGCGTACTATTTGCCTGTGTGATTCGCCTTGTGAAAACCTGCTTCATTTCCTTTGTCATATCAATACCTGACCTTTCTATATAATTATATATTACTGTAATAGCTGCAATACCTGTTGTGGTCTCTCGTTGGCCTGTGCAAGCATCGAAGTGGATGCCTGTACTAATATCTGTACGGTTGAATACTCTGTCATCTCTGTCGCGATATCCACATCCATAATCCGGGAGTATGACGCTGTAATATTCTCCTCCGTCGAATCCAGATTTGTGATTGTATGCTCCAGACGATTAGAATATGCACCGATCTTGGACCGCACTGCAGACAACTGGTTGATCGCCTTCCCGACAACGTCAATCGACAGTCTTGCGGACTCCTCTGTGCTGACATCCAGATCATCCACGCCGAGGTTTACTGTATTCAGCGCTGGTATCTCCAGCTCCATATACTGCCCGGAGTTTGCACCGACCTGTACAATCATCGGACCCATGCCAGTGACATCAATCTTGAGACAGTCATCAGCGGAATTATTACCTATCGTGTACTCTGTACGGGTAGTCAATGTCTCGGTGTAGAGGTATTCATTTAATGTCTTCTGATTCTGCATCACCGCGCCTACTTCATTGGTATCCTGATAAAGCGAAAATTTGAGTTCTGTTTCGGCGCCCACGTTGCCAGTTTTTCCATCGGTTGGTATATATTTTACAGTAAACTCGCCAGGGTTGCTCGTACCGTCAAACGTCACTCCAGTGATCTCGATAGAACAGCCGGGGTTGTTTTCCTTAAAGTACTCGACAAAATCATCTTTCAACCCCTTGCAGTTATCTCCTCTATAGTCTGTATATATTTCTGCTTTTCCATCCGCAACCGCTTCGCCATCTGAATTAACATTGGTGAAAAAGTTCAACTCACCAATATTATAGCGTTTTCCATCTGGTCCTTTCACTGCGATGTTCCGATAATTCTTCACAGAGCTATAAGAGGTTGTCGTGACTACAGTGCCTCCCGTTGCACTATTTCTGTAGGAGGTTGTTGTACTGATTAATGGGTCACCTTTTGCCCCTGTTGCACCAGGTGGATCGTTCTTGACTGTTGGGTTATCTTTGGTATCAATCGGTGTCCTATCATTCACCGAAATCTTTATCTCAAAATCGCCCTGTGATTTGATGACAATATTATCATCCTCCACAGTTACTTTAGAGCCATCTGGAAATGCTTTAAACTGGCTGATTGATGCATAATCACTTGCAACGGAACTCGTCACAAGATTTTTAAACAGCAGATCCTCCTCATTGTTCACCTCATACCGCTCATTCTCTGTCACTTGCACTTTGGTAGAGGCATATGTGACATTGACAACCTTTCCTTCCGAGTCCTTGATCTTCGTCTCATCTGTCGTATATCGGGTTGTCATATCCTCATAGTGATAATATTTCAACTGCCCAATCACATAAGTTCCAGTTGCCACACCTTCTGTGTAGGACATCACCTTTACATTGTCAATATTTGCATATGCCTTGTATGCAAAATTTCCATTGAGCAGCTTCTGTGCGTTGAACTCTGTCGTATTTGCAATCCTGTCAATCTCACCTACGAGCTGATCAATTTCAGTCTGTATCATCTCTCTGTCTGATTCCGAATTCGTGCCATTTGCTGACTGAATGGCAAGCTCATTCATTCTCTGTAGAATGTCATGCATCTCTGCCATGGCACCGTCCGCTGTGTTCAGCGCGGACAGACCATCGTTTGCACTCTGGTTAGCCTGCTGCAGGCTCTTGATCTGCGCATTCATACGCCTGGCAATAGCAAGACCAGCGGCATTGTCTGCTGCACTGTTGATCTTGTACCCACTCGACAGTCTCTGGGTCGAAGCCGCTACCCTCCTATCATTATTATTCAATGCGTTTCTCGCTATGATCGATGAAACATTATAATTTATTCTCATGCATTTTCCTCTTTCCTTTATGCCTTATATTTCTTGTTATCCCTCTTCTGTGTCATCTTAGGAATTGTCAAGAAATAACTTGTTAATTTGACGCCGTATAAATGTTCAGCTGCAAATTACTTACGTAATTAGAAGATAATCGCAGGCGTAGGAGGCAAAGGCATAAAGGGCAATGCCTTACGTCA
>CAMWXA010000468.1 GCA_947178035.1 uncultured Lachnospiraceae bacterium
TTATATCGATGCGAGAAATAGAAAAAATAAGGAAATGGCGTCAAGGCTTGTCAGTGAGTTGAAAAAGGACAAGGCAGAGATGGACAGGATTTATGACAGCGGGATTGTGTCAAGGGGGGACAGGATGCGCAGGAAACTCTTTTTTTTATCGCCGTCTGCTTATGTGATGGTGGTATGGCTGTATGACAGAATTGTGATTCCGCTGAGACATTGAGTAACTGTTGTGAATGGTTTGAAGAGGTGTTTTATGATTTCAATGCGAAAATTGGGGAGCAGATATGCTTTTTAATTCCTATCTATTTGTTTTTTTGTTTTTGCCGCTGGTGGTGATTGGATATTACTGTCTGCATCACTGGAAGCTGGAAAAAGCAGCGCTTGGCTATCTGGTTGTGATGTCCATGGTGTTTTATGGGTACAACAGTATTCAATATCTTGTAATTTTGGCTGTGAGCATTCTGGCCAACTATCTGCTGGTCAGGGGTATGGACAGGATTCATGGACTGGCAGGGCGGAAGCTGCTGCTGATACTGGGATTGCTTTACAATCTGGGAATATTGTTTTACTTTAAATATTATGACTTTTTTATTGAGAACGTCAACGCAGTCCTGAGAACGGATTATCATTTTTTGAGACTGGCGCTTCCGCTGGGAATCAGCTTTTACACATTTCAGCAGTTGTCCTATGTGATTGATTCTTATCGGGGAGACTGCGAGCGGTATACTTTGCTGGAGTACGCTGCGTATGTGTCCTTCTTTCCGCAGCTGATTGCGGGACCTATTGTGTATCATGATGAGTTAATACCACGGCTTCGTGCGGAGAAGAATCACCATATTCAATATGAAAATCTGTGTAAGGGATTGTATGCCTTTGCGCTTGGCATGGCAAAGAAGGTGCTGGCCGCAGATACCTTATCAAAAGTGGTAACGGTTGGATATGAGCATGTTGACGCGTTGAACAGCGTCAGCACGATACTGGTTATGGTATGCTATTCCATGCAGATATATTTTGATTTCAGTGGATACTGCGATATGGCATATGGTATCGGCTTTCTGTTCAATGTGGAGCTGCCGGTTAATTTTAATTCCCCCTATAAGGCAGCGTCTGTCCGGGAGTTCTGGGACAGGTGGCATATGACCCTGACCCGTTTTTTTACGAAATATGTCTATATACCATTGGGAGGAAGCAGAAGAGGGAAGGTGCGGACTTACGTCAATACCATGATTGTGTTTCTGGTGAGCGGAATCTGGCATGGGGCAAACTGGACATTTATCCTGTGGGGTGTTGTAAATGGTCTGGGCAGTCTCTTTGATCGGATATTGGACCGTGTTCTGCGAAAAATCCCGCGTATGCTGCGGGTGACTGCTGCCTTTTGCTTTTGTACGGCTGCATGGAGTATGTTCCGGGCAGATTCTGTGAAGCAGGGGCTGCAGATGATTGGCAATCTGGGCGTATCTGGCGACGGAAAGCTGTATGGCGGGATACAGGAGGTTTTTCAGCAGCTCTGTGAGGTACGGATGCTTAGAAGGCTGGGTATGGGTTCTTTGATACAGACATGTCCGTGGCTGCTGTTGACAGCATTTGTGCTGTTATTGATTATAGGGTGTCTTGTGATGCGCAATACGCAGGAGAAGGTAAATGATGGCAGATATGGCGTCAGGCGTATTGCGGTGACTGTGGGACTGCTGCTCTGGAGTATCTTGTCACTCTCTGAAGTGAGTGAGTTTTTGTATTTTAATTTCTGATTTGTAGATCGAATAGCGGATGGGAGAGGATTATCGAAATGATATCAAATGCAAAAAAATGGTTTGCGGCATGTATGGCTGTGCTGCTGGGGACGATACTGCTGCTGACGCTTGTCTTTTGGATAGTTGACCCATATTTTCATTTTCATAAACCATTTTCCTTTATCTCTTACCGGCTGTACGATGAGCGCTATATGAATGATGGGATTTCCAGGCATTTTGACTATGACATGATTATCACAGGGACATCGATGGCGCAGAATTTCAAGACGAGCGAGGCGGATGTCCTGTTTGGAGCAACGTCAGTGAAGGAGACTTTTTCCGGAGCAGGATACAAAGAGCTTTCGGAGAATCTTGGAAGAGCGCTGAAACGGAACGAGAATTTGAAGGCCATTATCTGGACGATGGATGCCAATGCGATTCTGCGTGACAAGGACTATACGGACTATGACGGGTATCCGACCTATCTCTATGATGACAATCCCTGGAATGATGTGAGCTATGTGTTCAACAAAAATATATGGTATCATGGTGTGCTGAACAACCTGGCAATGACGCTCACGGGTCAGCCGAGCACTACATTTGACGAGTACTCGTCGTGGGAGAAAGAGACGGGCTATGCGTATGTGATGGCAGGCTATGACCGCTGGGAGGAGAAAGCGCCGGAGGCGCCGCCGCTCTCAGAAGAAGATGTTGCGATGGTGACAGACAATATACAACAAAATTTTGTGGATCTTGTCACGAAGTACCCTGATACGACTTTTTATATTTTTTATACACCCTACAGTATCTGCTGGTGGGATTTTATGAATCAAGAGGGCATGATCAACTATTATTTTGACGCAGAGCTCATCACGACCAGGATGCTTTTGGAATGTCCCAACGTAAAACTATATAATTTTCATGATAAATATGATATAATAACGAATCTGGACAACTACAGAGACAAAGAACACTATGCAGCACATGTCAACTCGATGATATTAGAGTGGATTGCCGCAGGTGACGGTCTTGTGACAAAAGAGAATTATATGGAGCGCTATGAGCAGGAGAGACAGTACTATCTGAATTATGACTATGATAAAATTTTTGAAACAGGTGAATAAAAGATATTGACAACAAATGGGGAGGAAAATATGATTATAGACAGACAGACAGGTTAGAAATAGGGATTGGGTTATTGTTATACTGTGCATAATAATACCACTCTTTTCTTTTTATTATATGGATACGAATTCTATTGTTAGATGTGGTATTGATGTATTTCGTTCGATTTTTGCTGGACGTTTTGCTGATTTTTACGCCTTTGCAAAAGAATCGCAGCTTGCAGGTTTGATGGGGCATGAGCCGACGTATGATATCGTTTTTTATTTTACTGTAGGAATATGGGAATTTCCGATTGCGGTTATAGAAGCATTAATGCATATTTCGTTCAAACAAAATACAATCGTAATGATGTATTCGAAAACTTTGCTGCTTGTTTTTGTGCTTGCCTGCTCTGAGATGATACGAAAGATTGCGATTGAACTTGGAATATCACAGAAGAATGCAAAATGGGCAAAGTATATGTTTTTGACATCAGGTTTTATTTATGCATACACATGCATTGCAGGACAGTATGATATTATCGGTATCTTTTTTTCATTAGTGGGTGTATATTACTATTTAAAAGAGGATATGAAGAAATTTGGGGTGTTATTTATTGT
>CAMWXA010000469.1 GCA_947178035.1 uncultured Lachnospiraceae bacterium
TTGATCTGGGCTCCGGACAGAGAATTGTTGATGCAAAATCCATACTTGGCATAATGGCGTTGGATCTGTCAGGTCCGCTCCGGCTGAGATATCATTCCAACGATGCGGAAAATGACAGGGAGATCACAGAGAAAATTGCACCGTTCCTGTACGCAAAGGCATAGTTTTCGGGAGGTAGATATCAGTGGAACAAAAAATCATTTTTCTGGATATTGACGGCACGCTGACGGAGCCGGGAACAAACGAACCGCCAAAGTCGGCGATATGGGCAATCCGGCAGGCACAGAAGGAAGGGCACTATGTATTTCTGTGCACCGGGCGGAATTACGATATGCTCCAGCCGCTTTTAAAATATAATTTTGACGGCGTGATCGCTAGTTCGGGCGGATATATTGAATGTAAGAAAAATGTGATCTATGACTGCCCGATGACAGAGGAGCAGAAGCGGGATGCGATGGATATTCTGAAGGAGAATGGCGTATTTCGGACCGTGGAGTGTATGGACGGTTCTTATACGGACGCAGAGTTTAAGGAGTTTTTGCGCGAACACGCCGCGGAGGGCGGAAACAGTGAGCTGCTGCGGTGGCGGGAACAGATTGAGAAGGCGCTCAATATCCTTCCGATGGAGGAGTACAGAGGGCAGCCAGTGTATAAGATTGTGGTCATGAGTCCGTCGAGGGAGCAGCTTTTTGAACCGCAGAAACTGTTGGAGCCTGATTTTACATTCTGCATACAAGATGCAAACGAAGGCGGTTTTATCAACGGGGAAGTTGTGAACCGAAAGTTTGACAAAGGGAAAGCGGTGGAAAGAGTCTGTGAATATTTTCACATACCAATCCGCAATGCCGTGGCGATCGGGGACAGTATGAATGACAGGGAGATGCTGGAGACAGCAGGTCTGAGCATCTGCATGGAGAACGGGAGCGAAGAGCTGAAAAAGCTGGTGGACGACATCTGCCCCTCTGTGCAGAAAGACGGGATTCGCGATGCATTTCTAAAGCACCATTTAATTACAGGGCATTGTAAGTTATAATATAAGATATGCAAATATAAATCAGAAAAGAGGAAAGAACATGGCTATGGATTATGCGAAATGTGCAAAAGAAATCTATGACACACTGGGCGGCAGAAGCAATCTGGTAAGTGCGGCACATTGTGCAACCAGACTGCGCCTGGTCACTGTGGACAACAGTAAGATCGACATGAAGAAGCTGGAGAATATTGACGGGGTAAAAGGCGTATTCAGCAATAACGGACAGCTGCAGCTGATCATCGGCACCGGCACAGTCAACAAAGTGTACGAGGAGTTTTTGAGCGTGAGCGGCATGACCGCGGCGACGAAGGAGGAAGTGAAGGCGGCAGCAGCGGCACAGCAGCCTTTGTTTAAGAGAATGATCAAGGCACTGGGCGATGTTTTTGTCCCGATTCTTCCGGCAATCGTGGCTTCCGGCCTGATGATGGGACTGGTGGAGGCGCTGGGAAAAGCGATTCCGTCCTTTGCGGGGAGCGACTGGTATGGAATACTCGATCTAATGGCAAACACGGCTTTTACCTTCCTTCCGGTATTAATCGCTGTGTCGGCGGCGAGGGTGTTTGGCGGAAATATTTTTCTGGGCGCGGTAATCGGTATGATAATGATTCACCCAAATCTGATCAATGCATGGTCTGTCGGTTCGATGGACGCCGCAGAGATTCCGGTGTGGCGTTTGTTTGGATTTTTCCCAATACGGCAGGTTGGATATCAGGGGCACGTCATTCCGGTCATTATCGCAGTGTGGCTCATGTGCATGATCGAGAAATGGCTACATAAGCATGTTCCAGAGATGATCGACCTGTTTGTTACACCGCTGTGCACCGTGATTGTGACCGCATTTATCACGCTGGGCATTATCGGACCTGTATTTTCCGCAGCGGAGAGTTATGTGCTGGAGTTTGCGGGGTGGATTATCACTGTGGGACATGGAGTCGGCGCGCTGATCATGGGAGCGTTGTATCCGCTCACGGTTGTGTGTGGCATCCATCATATGTACAATGTCATTGAGGCGGGAATGCTGTCCGCGGCAGACGGACTCAACATCTGGATGCCGATTGCCTCGGCGGCAAATTTCGCGCAGGGCGCAGCGTGTCTGGCAGTCGGGTTAAAAGCAAAGAATCTCAAGACGAAGTCGGTGGCAATTCCGTCCTCCCTGTCCGCGGCGCTGGGCATTACAGAACCGGCAATCTTTGGTGTAAACCTGCGCTTTGTCAAGCCGCTTGTCTGCGGTATGGTGGGAGGCGCGGCGGGCGCGCTGCTCGGCTCCATCTTCCATATCGGTGCGACTTCTTACGGTGTGACTGGAATACCCGGATTTTTGATCACGCTGGATTATACAGTGCAGTATGCGATTGTCCTCGCAGTGGCATTTGGCGTATCTTTCACGCTGACATGGTTTGTCTGGAAAGAGGAGACGGAGGAGTCTGGTAAAACAGCAGATGCAGCCCCGGTTTCGGACCATGACGCTGCAGAATTGACAGCGGAAACCGCACAGACAGAAAAAGCTTTGTTTGCACCGATCAAAGGGAATATCATCAGCAGGGAAGCGATTCCGGATGAGACGTTTGCAGCCGGTGTGCTGGGAGACGGCGTGGGAATAGAGCCTGAGACTGGTGAGGTAGTTTCCCCGTTTGACGGAGAGATTTCTTCGGTGACAGATACACGCCATGCGATCGGAATCACGGGACCTGACGGGATGGAAGTGCTGATTCATGTGGGAATTGATACCGTGAATATGAATGGAGACGGTTTTGAACTGTTCGTGTCAGAGGGTGACAAGGTAAAAGCCGGGCAAAAACTTCTGACATTTGACATTGCAAAAATTAAGGCGGCAGGATATAGTGCGACAACAGCAGTGCTTCTGACAAACAGTGACGATTATCCGGATTTCAGGCTCTTAAAGACTGGCAGAACCAATGCGATGGAAAAGGTATTTACAATTGAATAAATTTTATGAAAATAAGGAGGAAAAAACAATGCAGAAATTCAGTTATGTGATCAAAGATGAGGTAGGTATCCATGCGAGGCCGGCGGGGCTTTTGGTGAAGGAAGCCAAGAAGTATGAGAGTACGATCACGATTGTGAAGGATGCAAAGTCTGCTGCGGCAACAAAGCTGATGGCAGTCATGGGACTTGGCGTAAAGTGCGGCGACACGGTGGACGTGGAAGTGGAAGGAGCAGATGAGATCACTGCCTGCGCGGAGATCAAGGCTTTTTTCGAAGAAAATCTATAAATCAATGCAGCGGGTAGGGGAATAGACACATATTCCCCTGCCTGTTTTATCGCACGCTGCCGGCTGGATCCGTTAACTTTCATTTTTAGCTTTCATTTTGGAAAGACAATCGTGGAAGTGTTTGAAGTGTGAAGATGAAAACGATTACAGGAAAACCCTCAAATATAATAT
>CAMWXA010000470.1 GCA_947178035.1 uncultured Lachnospiraceae bacterium
TGCGAATCTGAGCGGCGGGCAGAAACAGCGCATCCTGATTGCAAGAGCTCTGGCGGCGCAGCCGGATATCCTGATTCTGGACGATTCCTCGAGTGCGCTGGACTACAAGACAGATGCGGCTCTGCGTCATGAGCTGGCAGCGCATTTTTCGGATACGACGAAGCTGATTATTGCGCAGAGGGTCAGTTCGATTCTGCATGCAGATCAAATCATGGTGCTCGAGGATGGTAAAATGATCGGGTATGGTACGCACGAGGAGCTTTTGGAGCGCTGTGCGGTATATCGCGAAATCCGCGATTCGCAGATTTAAGGAGCGAAATACAAGTTCTTTGTGGTTGTAGTGCCTCTGCTGAGATGGTCTCGGGAGGGCTGACACAGTTTGAAACAGGAGTATAGTATGGCGGAAGGACAAAAAAAGTATGAAAAGCCCAGGAACCGCAAAGGAACGATTCTGCGGCTTGGGAGCTATATGATACAGTATAAATATCTGGTATTATTAGCACTGGGTCTGACAGTGGGAAGCAATCTGCTGGCACTGGTGGGGCCAATGCTTTCGGGGTATGCCATCGATGCCATTGAGCCAGGTGTCGGAGAGGTTGATTTTGCGCGTGTGTTTTATTATGCGGGACTGATGGTTGGCTTTTATGTCGTTTCTTCGATATTATCTTATATTCTTGCAGTGCTGATGATTCATATCAGCCGCAAAGTTGTATATCAGATGCGCAGGGATGTGTTCGAACGTCTGATGAAGCTCCCGGTCGGATACTTTGACACGCACCAGACAGGGGATATCATCAGCCGCATTTCCTATGATATTGATACAGTCAACACCTCTCTTGCAAATGATTTGATACAGATTCTTACAACTTTGATTACAGTAGTCGGGGCGTTTGCCATGATGATTGTGATTTCGCCGAAGCTGATATTGGTTTTTGTTTTTACAGTGCCGTTATCTGTCATACTGACAAAAGGAATCACAGGAAAGACGCGCCCGCTGTTTCGTCTGCGCTCGCGCAGGCTGGGTGAGTTAAACGGCTTTGTGGAGGAGATGATATCGGGGCAGAAGACATTGAAAGCATATCATCAGGAAAAAAATATGATCCAAAAATTCGATGGAAAAAACGAGGAGGCCGTGGAGGCTTATTACAGGGCAGAGTATTATGGAAGCGTTGTCGGACCGACAGTGAATTTTGTCAATAACCTTTCCCTTGCACTGGTGAGTATGTTTGGGGCCTTGCTTTTTCTGGCAGGGCAGATGCGTATTGGCAGCATTTCTTCTTTTATACTGTATTCCAGAAAATTCTCTGGACCGATCAACGAGGCGGCCAATATCATGAGTGAGCTGCAGTCTGCACTTGCCGCGGCAGAGCGTGTGTTTCATATGATTGATGAGCCGATGGAGGCTGCAGATTCTCAGAGTGCATCGGAACTTGAAAACGTTGTGGGCAATGTTTTGCTGGAAAATGTAAGCTTTGGATATACGAAGGAGCAGAAGATTATCAAAAATCTCAACCTGCATGCGGCGCCGGGAAAGCTTGTGGCAATCGTGGGACCTACTGGGGCTGGAAAGACAACGCTGATCAATCTGCTGATGCGTTTTTATGATGCAGATGACGGGAAGATTTGTGTGGATAACCATAACATCTGCGATGTCACGCGCGCAAGTCTGCGCCAGTCGTATGCCATGGTGCTGCAGGATACATGGCTTTTTGAGGGGACAGTTTTTGAAAATATTGCTTATGGAAAACAGGGAGCCACCTTGGAGGAAGTGATTGCCGCGGCAAAAGCTGCAAAAATCCATTCTTACATCAAGCGTCTGCCGCAGGGCTATGACACGGTTCTCACTGATGAGGGAACCAACATTTCAAAAGGGCAGAAACAGCTATTGACAATCGCGAGGGCGATGCTTCTGGATGCGCCGATGCTCATTCTCGACGAGGCGACCTCCAACGTCGACACAAGGACAGAGCAGCAGATTCAGCAGGCGATGCGCAGGCTGATGGAGCACAAGACCTGTTTTGTCATTGCCCACAGGCTCTCGACGATTCAGAATGCGGATGTGATCCTGGTGGTGAACCACGGGGAGATTGTGGAGCAGGGGACACATGGAGAGCTGATGGAGAGAGAAGGGTTTTATTATCAGATGTATCGGGCGCAGTTTGAGTAGAAACGCACTGCACCGTGTACTGAAAAAATTTGTGGATGCGGATAATGGACAGAAAGCTTTGAGATAAGATAACAATTTGGAGGAAGTACCATAATGGATAATAGAAGTATTAAAAAGTTAGAAAGTGATTTGTGGGAGTCTGCTGATTTGCTCAGGGCAGGTTCGAAGTTGACTTCCAATCAGTATTGTATGCCAGTACTCGGCCTGCTCTTTTTAAGGTATGCCTATAGCAGATTCAAAATGGTGGAAGACGAAATATTAAAAAACAGACCGGTGCGAAATGGGCGACAGATGCCGGTTGAGGCAAAGGATTTTGCGGCTAAGAGTGCTCTGTATCTTCCCCAAATGGCTCAGTACAGTTGGCTTGTAAACTTACCTGAGAATGTGGCTTCACTTGGAGCTGCAAATGTATCTGGTCAGATGATGGGAAGCCTTGGCGAAGTCGTAAATAACGCTATGGAGCTTGTGGAGCAGCAGAGTGAACAGCTTACAGGCGTACTACCAAAGAGTTATACAGATTTTTCGGATGATTTACTTGGAGAACTTCTCAGAATATTCAATAACAATGCCCTTGATGATGTGGGAGGCGATGTGATCGGCCGCATCTATGAGTATTTCCTGAATAAATTTGCTAAAAATATAGCTTCTGATGATGGTGTATTCTTTACACCGAAGTCATTGGTAAAGATGATTGTGAATATTTTAGAGCCGACAGGCGGTATTCTCTTAGATGAGGCAGTTGCGTGATTGATACAATTTAATGGAACTGAATGTTGTAAAAACTACAGAAATAGGACTTCTGAGAAAAGGCTGCGCATGGTAGTCTTTTTATTTTGCTTTATGGCAGAGATTTATGGTGGCTATGGCGGGTGCAATAAGCCGATTTTGCATATTCTATTAACGATTTATAAAGGGCTTTTGTTAAAAGGTTTGGAATCGTTAAGAAGGTATTGAATGAGAAATTTGGAATATGTATACATTTTTCATAAAGATTATAGACCTTAACAATTTAGAGATTGATACAAAGCATTTGCTGGAAAGCTTTTCAAGTGGTTTGAAAGGGACTTTCTAGGATTTTGTCGAGGGTGATTAATGTCGGAAAAAGATAGAGTGGAATTCTAGGGGGTGTTAAGTTTTTTGGGGGATTTACTTAATTTCATAACATAAATTCAGTTACAACAAAAAGCAAATAAAAATTCACTACAGAAAAAACTACAGAAATTTTATATAAATCTGTAGAAAATAGTGGATAGTAACAATGGTAAATAGC
>CAMWXA010000471.1 GCA_947178035.1 uncultured Lachnospiraceae bacterium
ATGGCACACTTATCGCACAGAACCGGGAGACCTACGCAGGTGTTTATCTGGAACTCAATGAGGGCGTTCCTTTTGACGAGGAGAATGCGGCGGCGATTGCGAGATTTATCGCGACATCACTTGGAAATGATACGACAGACAATGTGACAATCACAGATGCGGATGGAAAGATTTGGTTCCCGGTTGAACAGACCTACTCCACAATTGATAAGGCTGACAATATGATGATGCTCAAGCAGGAAGCGGAGAGCCTGATCAAGAATGAAGTAAGACAGGTGCTTTTCGGAACGAATGAGTTCAATCAGATTGAAGTGGCAGCAAACATTTCAATGGACTTCTCACAGAAGAAAATTACACAGCATAATTATTCTACACCAGATGACCAACATGACCAGGGATTACTCGCCCATGAAGAAATATATCAGTCAAATGCTACAGACGGTATCGGTGGAGTACCTGGAACGGACTCAAACTCTGAGACAGACTACATGATCAATGAGTCAACTGGAACAAACAGTAGTTCTTACGAGCGAAAGAGTGATTATCTTCCAAATGAGGAGATTATCGAGACAACAGCAGCAACAGGAACAATCGTATATAGTGACAGCTCTGTATCGGTGGCAGCGGTGAGATACCGTGTGGTAAGAGAAGAGGATGTGAGACTTCAGGGACTTTTGGATGGCATCTCATGGGAGGAATACAAACTTGCCAACAATGAGAGAGTGAAACTTACTGTAGATGAAGATCTCGTTGGTATGGTGGCAAATGCGACAGGTATTCCGACGAGAAACATAAGCCTTGTGGCATACGAGGAAGTTCAGTTTATTGATACCATTCAGTCTACAGTAGAGATCAAGGATATCGTACAGATTGTATTGATCGTCATAATTCTTACACTTCTGGCATTCGTGGTAATCATGAGCCTGAGAACCAAGAGAGAAGTCGAGGAAGAGGAAGAGCTTGCAGTGGAGGATTTATTGCAGTCAAACATTGATGAGCTTGAGGGTATTGAGACAGAACAGAAGTCTGAAGCCAGAAAATTGATAGAAAACTTTGTCGAGGAAAATCCAGAAGCGGTGGCTACACTGCTGCGAAATTGGCTTGATGAAGAGTGGGGGTAACTTGTAATGGCTAGTGAAGAGTTAAAGGGAATACAGAAGGCGGCAATCTTACTGATTGCCCTTGGACCTGAGAAATCTGCTCTGATATTCAAACATTTGAAAGAAGAAGAAATCGAGGACCTGACACTTGAGATTGCGAACACCAAGAGCGTTACACCACAGGTAAAAGAAAAAGTAATCAACGAATTTTACGAAGTATGTCTGGCACAGCAGTATATCGCAGAAGGCGGTATCGGTTACGCGAAGGAGCTTTTGGAGAAAGCTCTTGGCGCAGACAAGGCGATGGATGTCATCGGAAAGCTGACAGCGTCGCTGCAGGTAAAGCCATTCGAGTTTGTCAAGAAGACCGATGCATCACAGCTGTTGAACTTTATACAGGATGAGCATCCGCAGACAATTGCCCTGATTTTATCCTATCTGTCCGCAGGTCAGGCAGCGACCATTTTGGGAGCCTTAGTACCTGAGAAACAGGCGGAAGTGGCAAGACGTATCGCGACGATGGACAGAACAAGTCCTGATGTCATCAAGGAAGTAGAACGCGTGTTAGAGTCAAAACTCTCTTCCCTCGTAAACCAGGATTATACAATTATTGGCGGCGTGGACGCAGTCGTAGAGATTTTGAATACAGTGGACAGAGGTACAGAGAAACATATCATGGAGACACTCGAAGTCGAAGAGCCAGAACTCGCAGACGAGATCAGAAAGAAGATGTTCGTATTCGAAGATATCTTACTTCTCGACGACCGTGCGATTCAGCGTGTGCTTAGGGATGTTGACAACAATGACCTTGCAATTGCATGTAAAGGTTCGACAGAGGAAGTGCAGAACGCGATTTTTAACAATATGTCAAAACGTCTTGCTGAGATGATCAGAGAGGACATGGAATTTATGGGACCTGTCAGAATGAAGGATGTCGAGGAAGCACAGCAGAAGATCGTCAATATTATAAGAAAGCTTGAAGATTCTGCAGAGATCGTTATTTCTAGAGGTGGAGGTGACGAACTGGTTGTCTAATGGTGGTATATTAAAATCAGGCTGGGTCGTGGTGGATCCAGCCAATACAAAAATTATAGATTCCAATGCGAGAGCAGAGGCAAGACTGAGGGAGCTTGCCATTGAACTTGCGAAGGAATGCGGCGAAGAACCGGATTTTGCAGATGATTTTACACAGGGAATCAGTGCAGTGGAAGTGTCACAGCTGATTCATGACGGCGAAGGAAATGTGATTGGCGGACAATCGGATGTTGAGGAGAGTGTGCAGTCGGATGAGGCTTTTTCTGCACAGCCGTCCAGACAGATGCAGGAGGAACTGATCGCTGATGCACAGGCTCAGATTGAGCAGATGCGCCAGGAAGCACTTGCAGAGATTGAGCAGATCAAGATTCAGGTTCTGGAGGAAGCTAAGAGCCAGGGATATCAGGAGGGCTTTGAGCAGGGACAGAATGATGGTTATGCGCAGGGTCATCGGGATGGACTGAACAGTGTGGCAGAGGAGAGAGAACAGGTGCATGCCGAGGCTGAGCAGCAAATCGCAGCGATGGAGGAAGAATATCAGCGTAAGATCAAAGAACTGGAACCGGTGTTTATCGATACGCTGACTGGAATATATGAGCACATTTTCCATGTGAGTCTCAAAAATTCAAGAGAACTTATCATATATCTGATACAGAATACGATGAGAAATATTGAGACGGGAAGCACCTATCTGATTCATGTGTCGAAGGAGGATTATCCTTTTGCAAGTATGCAGAAGAGAGAGCTGATTAAGGGAACAAATATTGCGCTGGAAAATGTGGAACTTCTCGAGGATGTCACACTTGGAAAAAATGAGTGTATGATAGAAACAGGGAATGGCGTGTTTGACTGCAGTCTGGGGACACAGCTAGAGGCGTTGAACGAAGAGCTGAGACTCTTGTCATATGAACCGTAAAAGGGGTTGTAGATTGTAAATATGGAAACTTGTATTTCCTTTCAAAAATATCAGACAGTAGTGAATAAGAGCTTTTTTAAGAAGCTTGGCAAAGTGGAGAATGTGGTAGGACTCACGATTGAATCCTCAGGACCAGACGCGAAGCTCGGCGATATGTGCAAGATATACACAGATTCTGAGAAAATGCATGGGATATTGGCTGAGGTTGTAGGCTTTAAGGACAAGAGAACGCTGCTCATGCCTTATGAGGACACAGAAGGTATCGGGCTTGGCTGTATCGTTGAGAACATGAATTATCCGCTTAGTGTATCTGTTGGCGAGAGTCTTCTGGGAAAGACGCTGGATGGACTCGGAAGATGTATTG
>CAMWXA010000472.1 GCA_947178035.1 uncultured Lachnospiraceae bacterium
AGATAAACTTCTTCCCAATCCCGTCTGTCCCTGGCAGTTCAAAGTCCGTCTCTCACCATCTGTACTCGCAGACGCTGCCGCCCATATCACTATGTGCAGGGAGAACTTCCTGAAAAATCGAATGAAGCAGACTGGTCTTCCCCACACCCTCATCCCCCAGAACCATATAGGCAGACGTGTCATTCATCTTTTTGAAACTGTCATGCACCCTGTCCTTTTCCTCTTTGTCATCACTGTCCTGCAACAGGTCGGAAAGTTCCTCAAACAAATCCGACAACACTTTCTGTTCTTCTCTTTCACACAAAATATTCGCTTCCATATCAAACCTCCGTTTTCATTCCTGCATTTATTACTCCAACCACTTGATACAGATAAATCCTGTAATAACTGTCCTCACGCTCAAATATCCTACACAGTACAAGCCCTGTCAGTTCGGGCTCTATGATCTCTCCCGCCGAAATCAGATAGCGGCATCCCATCTCCTTCATTTTCTTACTGTTGATCTGAAAATCACGCAACACGGCCTGTTCTTCTTTGCCCAGCATCACACTGCCATTGTATTCCGACGCAAAGAGATAGCAGCGGCTCCCCCAATGATCAAAATAGATCCTGTTATACTCATTCTGGGAAAGTTCATATGCAATCACCTCACGAAACTGATGTTTGTAGTCCAGACTGTAATTGTTTGAATATCCATCGATCGTATAGAAACCATTCATAACTGCCGCCGCAGGGTGAAGTCCGACACTTGCCACACGGTACTCCTCCCGGCTCATGCCGCTCTGTTCTTTGATGTACCTGGCAATTTCATCAAATAAATCTTCACTGTAGAAATCTTCCCATGTGATCTGGTTAGAAGTCCTGCTGTCCAGCAGCTGTCTGAAATTCTTCTTAAAATTGCTGTTCCACAAAACATAAAATCCCGTAACTGCAAGAAGAACTACGCACAGGATCCAGGCAGCTGATTTTTTGTCGATCTGAGCACAGATAAAAGAGCAGATACATGCCAGAATGAGATACCATATCACCGGATAAAACCAGTAAAAGCGGTCAACCTGGAAATATTTTATCATACCGCCTGTCTCATTTCTGAATGCGACAACCGCATGACAGTGAAAGAACGCAAAAAATACCGCAATCAGAACCGCTGCGGACAACAGTCCCCAGATCAGCCGGATCTCCTTCTGCCTCGCCCTTGCAAGCATTTGATATCGGATCTTTCCATAGAATGCTGTCAGTACAGCCGGAAGTATGATAAACCTGTGATAACTCATTCCATGGTCAAAACCATCCACAAACACACGAAAGAAACCTTCCCAGAAATTCATTCCGGCGATCACAAACTCCTCCCTATGGCTCGTTTGATAATTTCCAATTCCAATTACCTGAAAGATTATGGAATAGTCCTGTATCAGATAACCAGTCAAAAGCATCAGCGAGGCAGCCAGAAAACAGTTTCTCCTGTTTCCTTTTATGAAACATAGGAAAGATATTAAGAAAGCAGCTCCCACAATGATATACCCTGTCAGGTGAAAAGCGGAACTAAAGCAATAGAGCACCACAATTCCATAATATATGATTTTATTGTGATTCCCATACAGTTTTAGCAGCGCATACAATAACAGCGGCACTCCTGCTATGCTCAGTCCGTAAACAGAAAAGAAGGGCAGATACGAAAAAATAACTGACGTGCAAAATGAGACAAATGTATTTTGCAGTAAAGAACTGCACAGCAGATACATTCCAATAAATGCGATCACTAAGAGAAAATACTGATTGATCAAAAAAGCCTGGAACGGCTTAAAGACCACATAGAGCAGGACAGAGAGCCTGGATACCGGAATCATGGCTTCGCGGCTCAATCCGCACATCATTTCCGGATAAACTGTCTGTCCGTCAAGAAAGTGTTTTGCAGCTATGACATAGTTCAGGATCTCATCGTCCAACTGGTCTGTAACGCTGATCACACAGCCTTTTTGGAGTATCAGATATGGGACATAACCCAGTGTGACCATCATTAGTCCGCACAGTATCAATAAATGTCTGGTTTGAATTGATTTTATAAATTTCATATATTTCATTTCCTCAATTCAGTCATTTTTACACTTTCAACAAGGATATCTATGGATTTGGAAAATATATACTGCTTTATGGAAGGATCAGCTGCATATTTGCATAGATCACATTGGGATTTTTGATCAGTTCTTTATTTTGTTCATAAATATCTTTCCATAAGCTTCTGTCGCCATAGACTTTCTTTGCAATCTCTGCCAGATTGTCGCCGGGCTTGGTCACATAGATTGTCCCCTGATCACTTGCAGCGGGTGTCGGCTGCTCCACTGTTACTTCCGGTGCAGGTGCTGGCTGTTCCACTGTTACTTCCGGTGCAGGCGCTGGCTGTTCCACCGGCGCCGGTGCTGGTTGCTGCACCGTTGCGGCATCTCCCCACAAGTAGAATGTCAGCCTTGTTGATTCATCCTTAACTGCCTCACCATTCTCTAATTTGCAGGCATAAATCGTAAATGTAATATTTCCCTTAAATCCTTGTGGTGCCATAACAGCATAACCTCTGGCACCAGGTTCCACTGAATATATTATGAATTTGCAATCCGGATACACCCCAGTATCATCCGTTGCCGAAAAATTGTAGACTGTGCTCGAGTAATTGCCACCCTCCCTTATTATTTCATAATTTTCGCAGCCATCGCCCTCTAAATACCACGCCCAATTGCCATTCGCCCAGGGCCCCGTCGGTTGGATCGTATCTACATAGCAGGATTTCGCCGCATATCCCGCTTGTCCAGGAATTTCCAATTCGAACCCCCAAAATGTACTCGTCCATTCATCGTCACAAACATCAACTTTTTCGTCCATATATGCCTTTATATTTACAGACACATATTCTCCATCATCTGTTTGTCCTATTGATGGAATCGTATAATCATACCCTGCTTGATCAGCAATTCCGTTTACTGCTTCTGCCGTTGGGCGCGAGTATCCATCTGCAGGACCAATTCCTCCATACTCATCTGCCTTCACCGTCAATGGCAATGACATTACCATCACTGCGGCCATCAATGCCGCACCCGTTTTTAAAAGATTCTTTCTCATTTTAACTTTTCCTCTCATGTTTTTTGCCGGACAGCCAGTCCGGTCTCTTGACTGTTTACAGTTTATTCCTGTGCTGCAAACCTGTTTTTAATCCCTTCCTCTACCCAAATCCATAAACATTCCCTTTACATAAGACACACGGCCTCAACTTTCCCTAAATTATGACCATGTGTTTTTAATTATACCCCCCCCCCGGTATTTTATGTCAAGTACACTTACTGCAATGTTGATAATTATTTGTAATTACGTTACTGTTCACAGGTCAGGAATGCGCTGGACTGCGCATTCCGTGAAAAAACGT
>CAMWXA010000473.1 GCA_947178035.1 uncultured Lachnospiraceae bacterium
CTACGGTACAGGGCGGCAAAAGTACGATTCGGACACAATGATCTTTTTCTATGATTTCCTTTGTCACGCTGGCATTACTCATTTGGTGCTCTCCTTTCACATGATGTTTTCTCAGAGGAAGAAATTCCGTCAATTCCACAATCGCATCTTCTTGTACAATGTCCATATAATTTTTGTCAGAGTCATCTTCACAGAGCAGTTCTAACAGTTTCTCCAAAGCTTTCCTGATCGTCTGGACAGATGTTACGGTTTCATTCATCTCATGAATCCGTGTTTCCAGGATGCGAATTGTCTCTTCCTTGTTTCCGTCCATCATCGTCTGAATCTGCTTTAACGGTATCTGAAGTTTGCGCAAAATAATAATCTGCTGTATCGTTCTCACCATATCTGCACTGTATATACGATAAGCATAACCCTCCTTTCGTGTGCTTTTGATTAATCCTATTTTCTCATAATACCTTAGCATTCTGGTCGAAATTTGAAACGCAGAAGAGACCTCTCCGATTGTCATATCGTTCATTTTCTCACCTCCTGAATCCAGTATAAAGTACGACATCGTGTCACAGTCAATAGCAAACATTAATTTCCGACCAACTCCTCAATTGCTGCGCCCAGACGGATATTCCGTAAAACAAACGTTATTGCCTCCTCAATCTGTTGATAGACAGAGCCGGTAAATTCCCGCTTATCAAGAAAAACCGTTCTCTCTGTTCCCTTAAACACTGCACACTGTGTTTTGGAATACGGAAAATATTCCGATACAAGCAGAACATAGGCATTTGACGCAAGAAATGATGTTTCTGTTGCATAATATTCCTGCAAAGTTTTTTCATCTCCTTATCTGTCACTTCATATCCCGTACATATCAATTCATCCCACGAAATATGAGCACCTTCCATCTCCAGTTCTTTTATTTTTTCTGAAGATGCTGGTCTGGAAGTGCCAGTAAGCAGAATGTATGTTCCACATTCCTTTCCCGAATCTAACCTATGCCCCCTCTAACCGCCCCCGGTCCATCTCGTACACCGCATCGCACAAAATCTCGATATCCTCTTTATTATGGCTTGCCAGTATAATCGTTTTTCCTTCATCCCGCAGTCTCATCAGAATCTCCCTGACATCTGCCACGCCCTGATGATCCAGACCGTTCATGGGTTCGTCCAGAATCAGTATCTCTGGATTTTCCATAATCGCCTGCGCGATGCCAAGACGCTGTTTCATTCCCAATGAGTATTTTCCAACCTTTTTGCTGCTGTCCGGGTCAAGACCGGCCTTTTTCATGCTCTCCCTGATTTCCTCCCTGCCAATCACATGGCGTATACTTGCCAGATATTCGAGATTCTTATATCCTGTATATCCGTTTAGAAAACCAGGATTTTCTATGATAATTCCGATATTGTCCGCAAAATCCTTGTCCTTTCCAATTTCTTTTCCGCACACGACAACCCGTCCGCCGGTCGGCTTTAAATAGCCTATCATCAGTTTAAACAAGACTGTTTTCCCGGAACCGTTTCTACCGACAATCCCGTAGATTTTTCCCTGCTCAAAGTTCAAATTAATATTTTCAAGTACCATGACATCACCAAATTTTTTCGATAAATTCTCTATACGGATTATATCCTGCATACGCAAAACCCTTCCTTTTCCGATTCAATTCCGATTCCAATCTCCTCATAACTTTTCTGAACAATCTCTGCAGATCCTTATCGCCGCTCACTCTGTGTCGTCCTCTCCAGCAGCACACGCCCGGCCAGATACCCAAGCACCATCACCACTCCATCAGCGATCAGGGAAGACAGCACAGAAACTCCCGTCTCACTGTAATGCCATGTGCTCTGAAAATACATTCCCCACATTCCGTACATGAACCGGGCTGTTTTCATAGACTGAAATCCCACAAGAAACGTAACGCCTTCCAGCAGCAGCACGATAGCGGGCGCAAGCTTTCTCAACTTCGTCAGATCCAGGACAAGGAAAAATGACATGATTGTCATAATATGTGCAAACCATAAAAGAGACACCTTCCACACTTCACCTGAAATCCCCGCGGCATTTATGATGTCAAATACGATTGCCGATAGCAATAAAATTGCCGCCGCAAGGATACCGTACAGCAGACTTCTCCCAAACTTCTGCCGCCACCATATTTTCACTGTCCCATAACGGCAGCGCGACAGCGGTTCTATTTTCCTCCATTTTTCTATACAGACTCCTTCCACCAGCAGACATATGCCAATCGGCAAAAGCCATCTCGCAAGCTCCAGCAGCACCTTGTCAAAATCAACCATCCAACTGAATCCGTCCTGCGACACACCGCCGAATAATTTAAAAAAAATGCTTTGTTCCATTATACGCCGCCTCCCGTCCTTGCCGGAATATCCACGCTCCCTATGGCAGATAATGACACGATTGTCATTATCAGAATGAGCGCCAGAAAGATACAAGGATATCTCCAATGGCTGCCCGCGCCGTCAATGTAATGTACCGGACACCAGGGCAGGGCTGCAAAAAGAGAAATGAAAACCCCTCCCAAATGTACCGCTGCTGCTGCCACCAGTCCCCAAAAACCACCAGGCACAAAACTGCAGACATACAAAAGCACTCCGATAAAAGCCAGATAACAAAACATATAGAGCCATGTAATCCCAAATGCCTGCATAACTGTCATGTACCGCATCATCGCCATGCCTTCAAAATAGAGATGATATTTCTCTGCTATCGCTTCCGAAGTGTTCGCCGCCAACAGATAGACAGGACTGCTCCAGATTCGCCCGGAAAAGCCATAGGGAATGCTGACCGCGACAGATAACACCGCAAAACTCACTGTGTACAAAAATGCCTGGACAAGAACATAGGACACCATACCCATATTCCAGACACGTCTGCCGCTGCGGTACAGAATCATACAGGTATTTCCTTTGACAAAGGGCGCATCCGCGATGACCAGCAGATATCCTGTGACCCAGAATCTGCCCGCCATGCTTTGATTCGCTGTGACAATAAACGCTTCCAAAATGTTGACCGGCTCTTTGATCTGAATGATATATCCCAAAAAATCGTTTAATCCCATCGCCAGAAGCGTCAGCCCCAGCAGATATCCCATAATCACCCTGACACTTCGCACTTCCTGCCGCAGCATTCCCCTGGTAATCAATATGACCTTACTCATCACGGCATCTCCTTCTAAATCCCGCCATCGCAGCAGCGGCGGCGGCAAAAATCCAGACACATTCCATCACAACAGACAGCAGATGACCTACGTCGTCCCCGCGCACCAACAGGGCAGGGCTTATAATCTTCGGAGCCAGGATATAAAGAGACTGGTACAGGACAAAGGGCGCAATCAGCGACACATACTTGTTTGGCATCCACACGGCAAAAGCCAGTCCTAACAATGCCCACGCC
>CAMWXA010000474.1 GCA_947178035.1 uncultured Lachnospiraceae bacterium
AAATCCTCCAGGCGGTTCAAATAGAAATGAAAAACGCAGTCTTTAATCAACCCAAAACTTGCGGCTTTACTGGCAATAAATATATCATTATTTTACCACAAGAGTCCATATTGTTCCATTGAAATTTGCGAAAAAGCTGATTAGCCGGGACGAAGCAATAAATTATCATAAATCTGCTTGACAAATAAATATTACAATTGTAGTATTATAATGGATATGAAATAAAGCAGAAAAACTGGTACACCGTGACTTGTCAGCTGCTCTGATTGTAAATTGCAAATTTTTTTGTTCCAAAATCCTACAAATGTAAGAAAAGACGAGGTGATGAGAATGCTTAGTGCAGCACTCTGTAATATCAGAAAAACAATCAAAGAAAACAGGAATCCCAGAGTTATAATTCTGCAGGTCATGCTTATGTTTCTGTGTTTTATATTGCTCCGGCAGCTCTGGAAACTACAGATAGTGGACGGGAAGGCATACGCAGAGAATTTTGAGCTCAAAATCACAAAAACAATTGTGGAAAGAGGCGCGCGCGGAAACATTTACGACTGTAATGGCAATATTCTCGCATCCAATCAGTTGGTCTATACGCTTACGATGACTGACGATGGTGTGTACGGATCAAACCGCGAGAGGCAGCTTGCGTTAAACAGTATCATCTACCGCCTGCGGGAAAAGCTGCATCAGAATGGAGAACAGCTTTACAATGAGTTCCGGATCATGGTCAATGCAGACGGAGCGTATGAGTACACCGTAGACGGCGCGGCATTGCTGAGATTCAAGGCGGACATCTTTGGCAAAAGAAGCCCCGATGAAATGTCGGAAGAACAGTCTGCCATGAGCGCATCGGAAATGATGCAGTATCTGGCCGGCAGCGATCAGTTCGCGCTGTATGGAACAGGAAAGGAGGTCTATACCGCTGATGAGCTGGCACAGTACGGCCTTCCGGAAAAATTTGCGGAGGAAGTGTCAAAAGAAGAGATACGCGATATCGTTGGAATCCGCTATATGCTCTCGCTGTATTCTTATCGTCAGTATCAGGCTGTCACCATAGCCAGAAATATTTCTTCTGAGACGATGGCTTATGTGCTCGAGAATACAGATTCCTTTCCGGGGATTGCTGTGGAGGAGGACTGGGAGCGGGTGTATCAGGGCGGGGAGTCCTTTGCCCATATCCTCGGCTATATCGGAAGCATTTCAGCGGAGGAGCTGGAGACGCTGAAACTGGAAAACGCAGAGTATTCGATGGACTCGGTCGTCGGGAAGGCCGGTATCGAGCAGTACTTTGAGACAGAGCTGCAGGGAACCAGCGGAGAGCGGACAGTCATTGTAAATAACGTGGGGCGGATTGTGGGGGAGGGAGAAGTTCTGCAGAGAGCATCTGTGGGAAATGATGTCTATCTCAGTATTGATAAGGATTTGCAGATAGCGACGTACCAGATTTTGGAGCAGACGCTTGCCGGAATCCTTTCGAGCAACTTAATCGACGCCAAATATTTTGACAAGACAAAAATCAGCGATTCCGTGCAAATCAGAATCCCGGTCTTTGATGTATATATAGCACTGATTGAAAATGATATCATCAGGATTTCCAGAATGAAGCAGGAAAATGCTTCTGACCTGGAAAAGGAAGCGGCAGAAAAAATTCTTCAGAAAAAGGAGGCAGTGCAGGCGCAGCTTTTATCAGAGCTCACAGAGGCACCGCACGCTTACGGGGCGCTCCCGGAGGAAATGAAGGAGTACATGTCGTTCGTTGTGCAGGAATGCGGGATAATCAGCCAGGAAGCGGCAGACGGCACGGATTCAGCGGATCTTGCACGGGCGAAGGCAGATAATATCAGTGTAAAGGATTTTTTGTATGAATGTATAGGAAATGGCTGGATTGATTTGCGCAGATTAGAGCACAGCACGAAGTACTCCACTGCGGAAGAGACGTATGCCCTGGCAGTTGACTATATTTTGCAGTGGTTCCGGGAAAGCCAGTCTGTTGAGAAAATCCTGTTAAAGTATATGCTCTACCAGGGCGAACTATCAGAGCGTGATTTTTGCAGGATCTTATATGAACAGGAGATTCTTGCGATGGATGATGATTACGAAGCATTTCTCAGAGGCGCGATCAGGCCGTTTGCGCTGATTAAGAAGAAAATCGACAATGTGGAGCTCACGCCGGCACAGCTTGCACTCGATCCCTGCTCGGCGTCAGCAGTGGTGGTTCAGGCGGACACGGGAAAAATCCTGGCCTGCGTGACATATCCGGGCTACGACAACAATCGCCTGACAAACAAGATAGACAGCGAATATTACAACCGACTACTTCAGGACAAATCACTGCCATTGTACAATCGCGCAACGCAGCAGCTGACTGCGCCCGGTTCCACATTAAAGCCGGTTACGGTCATCGCCGGACTGCAGGAAGGGGTTATCGAACCCGATACTGCTGTGGTATGCGACGGTGTTTTTGACAAGGTTACGCCGCCGCTGCGCTGCTGGCGGCACAGCGGGCACGGAACGGTCAGCAGCGCTGCCGCAGCGATTCAGAATTCGTGCAATGACTATCTGTGTGACATTTCCTATCGGTTAGGGCAGCAGGAAACGGGAGTTTATGATGATGGGCAGGCATTGGCCTGTCTGCAGCAGTATGCGGTCTTGTTTGACCTGGATAAAAAATCAGGTGTAGAGATTGTGGAGAGCAGTCCGCATGTCACAGAACAGTATGGGATTCCGTCCGCGATTGGTCAGGGAACGCATAACTACACGACGGTTCAGCTTGCACGGTATATGAATACACTTGCTACCCGCGGAACGAGTTTTCAGTTGTCGATGGTAAAGGGGATTGGCGGTAAAAACGATAGCGGCAATGTGATAGAACTGGAGCCGGCAGTACAGAGTACAGTGAATCTGGACGAGAAGACATGGGATACAGTCTGGCAGGGAATGGTTTTATTTGCGCAGAATAACAGCGTGTTAAAAGACATGAAGATCAGTGTCGCAGGAAAGACGGGAACAGCGCAGGAATCAGGGACAAGACCGGATCATTCCCTCTTTATCGGGTGCGCGCCGGCAGAGAACCCGGAAATAGCAATCGCTGTGAGAATTGCGAATGGGTATGGGTCATCGAATGCAACACATGCGGGAAAGGACATTTTTAATTATTATTTCGGGTTGGAGAGCAGAGCGGTAATCTTGAACGGAAAGGCATCGGAGGCGAACAATTCCAGAAGTGATTGACATTTCCCTATATGCAGGAAGAACTTCTGTCACACACAGCAAGGACTGTTTTGTGAAGAAGTTCTTCTTTTATGTTCTTCTTTTATTTAGAAACTGTTCCTTAGAGCGTGTTTGAAAAATCATTCCTACCATCTGCACGTCCCACTTTGCGTGAT
>CAMWXA010000475.1 GCA_947178035.1 uncultured Lachnospiraceae bacterium
GTAAATGAAAACGGCAATGAAGTGCCTTTTATTGCACAGACCAAAAGACCGACGATCGACGGCGTGATCATCTCTGCAGAAGGCGCCTCGAACGAAGCGGTAAAACTTCAGATTGTCAGGCTTGTGATGGCGTTGTATGGAGTTGAGGCGAACAAAATTGAAGTCTGCAGTTATGCAGCGCAGTGAATATAATCTGCAAAATTTTTGAAAATATTAAGTCTAAGAAAAGAGAGCCCTGAATATGATAGAAGTAGCAAAGAGAAACAATAGGAAGGATATGGTTTGGTGAAAAAAATATTAAGAAAGAACCAGATTATGATTACGGCATTGGCAGTTATGATAGCAGTAGCAGGTTATCTGAACTTTGCTGGTACCAAGATCGGAGAGGAAGATTTTATATCTGTAGACGGAAGCAGCAGCGAACTTACATATGAGATATCCGATGAAGATATGTATGCCATATCGCTTAGGGAAGATACGGATGGAACAATCCAGGACTATGCATCTATGACGGGAGACAACACAGACATTATGAGCCTTGACACAGATGATGTGACCATAACGGACAATTATCTGAGCAGCGATATGAATGCTGTGTCAGATAGCGCCATCGACACGTCAATTGCAAGTGATGATGTATCAGCGGACGCACTTGCCTCCAATATAGACGAATCTGGTGCGACTGTGATTGAGCAGGAGATACCGGGCGAGGCTGTATTTACCAGCGCATCAGGAGTGTCTACTCTTGCAGGTGCAAAACTTTTAAAGGAGCAGACAAGAGCGCAGAACAAGGAATCTCTCCTGGAGATTATTCAAAATGAAGATTTGACAGAGGAGGCAAAAAAGGATGCAGTGAGCAGCATGATCGCGCTCACGGAGACAGCCCAGAAGGAATCAGATGCCCAGATGCTGCTCGAAGCAAAAGGATTTACCCAGACAGTGGTGAGCATTAGTGGTGACTCTGCGGATGTTATGGTAGAGGCAGCAAATCTCACAGAGGCGCAGACTGCTCAGATTATCGATATAGTGCAGCGAAAGACGGATATCGCGCCAGAAAATATCATTATAACAGTATCTGGTGCATCGAGCATAGCCGGCGACATAACTGACGCAGCTGGCGGAGAATAAATGTATGAAACTAACTGGATAAATGTGGTATACCAGAGCGTGTCAAGAAAATGCTTTCTGGTGGAATCGGTGAGATGAAAGATGCGGAGTCCTATGGTGACAAGGGACCAATACCATAGGCTCCATTTTCAGGAGCTCATTTAGGAACTGTTAAGAAATTACTTGTGACAAGGACGCCGTATAAATGTTCATCTGCAAAGAAGACAATCGCAGGTGTAGCGGGCTACGTCAAGATTGTCTGATGCCGCAGATGGGCATTTAGACAAGTCATTGTCATGAGTAATTTATTAGCAGTTCCTTAGAAGGTTCCTAAAAAACAGAAGGAAGGCAAGAAGCGTATGCGTCAGGTGGGTAGTTGGCGTAAGTGTGAATTGTAACTGGAGATACCGCAGAAAGCGTTCATGTCAGTACTGAAGCTTGACAATCCGAGATAAGGTATGGCTTTATTGAGAATAAAGGAGAGGAAGATAGCCAGACTATTTCCTTTCCGCCAGCTCGCGTATGCGGGCTTCTTTTTTTGTTGTTCTTCTAAGCGAATGGTTACCATGAGCAGCTCCCAAGCCGTGAATAGCAATATTGCGAAAATATGTTCCGAAAATATTTTCGAAAAAAATATTGACAATTCTATTTTTATCCTGTATAGTATATGCAGAACAAATGATTGGTTGAATAAAGCGTTCGAATTTAGTATAATAAGGGAGACAGAATGACAAAGATAAAAATGACATTCTCGCGGATAGTCTCGGAAAGCATAGAGGCGAGGTGCTGAATGAGTAAAATAACCCGGACGTGCTAAGAATATGGCATAAGACGGCAGCAAAGGCGCAGTCTGTCGAAGAGTTTGAAAGGGTAGTTGGGCTGGTAAAATCAGAAGTTTAGGATGACGATAATTAGGAGGGAGTGGAATCGTAATGCGTTCGATGGGTGTTTATATTCATATTCCTTTCTGTGTCCAAAAATGTGTCTATTGTGATTTCCTGTCAGCGCCAGCGACAAGACAGAGGCAGCAGGAGTATATCGAAGCGCTCAAAAGAGAGATAGTACACGAGGCAAAACGGTATGCCGGATATATTGTGAAAACAATATTCTTCGGAGGCGGGACACCTTCCATATTGGAGGCGGGAGACACCGCAGAAATCCTTGCATGTCTGGGAAAATATTACCAGATTGATGATGCTGCTGAGATTACGATGGAGATGAATCCGGGGACAGCGGATAGTGACAAGCTATTGAAATTGCAAAGATCCGGGATAAACAGACTGAGTATCGGACTGCAGTCCGCAGACGATAAAGAGCTGGAGTTGTTAGGACGTATACATACATATCAAGATTTTATTCGTACATATCAACAGGCAAGGGAGGCTGGAATTCGAAATATTAATATAGATTTGATGTCAGCGCTGCCGGGACAGGATATGAAAAGCTGGGTGCGAACGCTTGGGACAGTGGCAGCGCTGCAGCCAGAGCACATATCGGCCTACAGTCTGATCATTGAGGAGGGAACACATCTGTATGACAAATTAGATAAGTATCCATCTGTGCCTGATGAGGATGAGGACAGGCTGATGTATCAGGCGACCAGGCAGATTCTCGCTGAAAACGGCTATCATCGCTATGAAATATCAAATTATGCGAGAGAGGGATATGAGTGCAGGCATAATTGTATCTATTGGCAGCGCGGAATCAGACACACGGCGGATTATGCTGGTTTTGGACTGGGGGCTGCATCCCTGGTAGATAATGTTCGTTGGAGAAATACAGATAATATGAAGCAGTATCTCTATGCGTTTAACAGGGACAAGGAAACGGAATGTGATAAGCTCATTGTAGGAGGAGTGGACAAAACTGTAAAAAGGCAGGGTAATGGAAAAGAAAGTTTGAATGAAGATATCAAAAAAGATGTACAGAAGTTATGTCATAATGACTGGATAGAAGAATTTATGTTCCTGGGGCTGCGCATGACAAATGGCGTGTCTAAGCAGGAATTTGCCGATAGTTTTGGCGTTGGAATAAGTGAAATTTATGGCGATGTTTTGTGTAAGTGGGAGAGACAGGGAATGCTGATACAGAGTGGAGACAGTGTAAGACTGACAGATGCAGGGATTGATATCAGCAATATGATACTGGCAGATTTTTTGCTATGATTATTGGGCTCGGGACAAAATGAATGGATAGCAATATCGTTATATCGGTAGTGTCAAGTAATCTATGAAAAAACTGAGCAAAAAAATCAGGCTCAATTGAA
>CAMWXA010000476.1 GCA_947178035.1 uncultured Lachnospiraceae bacterium
CGACGCGTACGCGTCGTTATGCAGATGGTAGGAATGATTTTTCAAACACGCTCTAAGTTACTGAAAAATAGAATCATGCAAAAAGAAGCGATGGAGGTTTTTATCATGGAAAATATCATATTTGGCATTATGGTTCTCATCGCTGTCGGTGCGGGTATTGTAACCTGCATTTATGAGGTCGGAGGCTCCTCCCGCGCCAATGTCAGCGAACAATCAATTGTAGAACAAAACAATAAAAATGAATAACAGATTATGGAGAATTTATCATGAATATATTGATGTGGATTTTAATTTTTATCGGCGGCGCTACCGGCGCACTCTCAACGCTTTATATTGTCGTGTCACTTTTTGCTGTGCTTTTCTATAAAGTATACCGCAAAGTGAAATACCACGCTTCCTTGTACGATTAAGAAAATCGAGACTTGCATATTCCGCTGGAAAAAGTTAGTATTATATATAGAGACTGTAGAAAAGAAAAGGGGATGGATTTATGACTGCTGTCTTACTGCTTGTGGCTGCCGTGATACTGCTCTGTGTAATGGCAGAAAAGTTTTCTGGAAAGTTTGGCATGCCGGCATTGATTTTGTTTATGTTTATCGGTATGCTGTTTGGAAGTGATGGAATTTTCAAAATACCATTCAACGACTATAAGCTTGCTGAAAATATCTGCTCCATCGCACTGCTGTTCATCATGTTTTACGGCGGTTTCAACCTGAAATGGTCGCTTGCAAAGGATGTCGCAGTGCGGTCTGTCCTCCTCTCAACGCTCGGCGTAGCTGTCACCGCAGTTGTCACTGCCCTGTTTGTCAGACTGATCCTGGGATATACATGGCCGGAAAGTTTTCTGGTCGGCGCGGTTCTGGGATCTACCGATGCCGCAAGCGTGTTCGCTATCCTGCGCCAGAAAAAGCTGAATCTCAAAGACGGTACTGCTTCCCTTCTGGAGCTGGAAAGCGGAAGTAATGATCCGATGGCCTACATGCTTACCTTTATCGCACTGGGAATCATTTTTTCCGGGGAGTCGGAGCATATCATACTGCGGATCTTCCTGCAGCTGGTCGTCGGTTCATTGACTGGTATTGCGCTTTCCGTGCTGACAATCCGTCTCATGACCAAGACAGATCTTGTCTCCGATGGTCTGGACACAATCTTTATGATTGCAATGGTTCTGATCTGTTATGGCCTTTCAGAGCTTTTAAACGGAAATGCATATTTGAGCGTGTACATTATGGGCGTTATCATCGGTAACAGCCCCATCAAAAATAAAGCGACGCTGATTCCGTTTTTTGACGGTGTCACCTCGCTTGCACAGATATTGATTTTCTTCCTGCTGGGACTTTTGACAATTCCACACGAAATGTCAAACGGCATTTTTACAGCAATTGTCATTACTGTTATCCTCACGCTGATTGCCAGACCAGCCGCAGTATTTTTGCTGTTAAAGCCGTTCCGATGCTCTACAAAACAGTGTCTTCTTGTATCGTGGGCGGGACTTCGGGGGGCTTCCTCCTCTGTTTTTGCGATTGTGGCAGTCGCCGGCGGTGTGGTCATGCCCCACAATCTGTTTCACATTGTGTTTATGGTGTCGCTGTTCTCTGTCGCGATACAGGGTACGCTGCTGCCAAGAGTAGCCGAGAAACTGGATATGCTCGATGAGGAGGCTGACGTGCGTAAGACTTTCAACGATTATCAGGAGGACTCTTCCATCACCCTGATTCGCATGTACATACCAAAGGGACACAACTGGGAAAACAAACTGGTCAAGGAAGTGAATTTTCCCACGGGTTCCCTTGCCCTTATGATCAAGCGCAACCATGAGACGATCATCACAAAAGGAAATACCCTGATTTTGGCCGGAGACAGCATTATCTTAAGTGCCCCAGCCTACAATCCCAGCGGCAATGAACTGCTTGATGAGATCTTTATTGACCGGTATCACCCCTGGTGCAACCGGACGATCGCAGACTTAAAGCTGGCGTCGGATGAGCTGATTGCAATGATTATGCGTGGGGAAGAATCTTTGATTCCAGACGGAAAGACAAGAATACTGGAAGGTGACAGAGTGGTGACCTACAGAGAGTAGGCACCACTTTATCATTGGAACAATTGGACTTTTGAACGTTTTCTATTGTGCGTTCAGCAACGCATTGGCAAGTGCCTCGAGCTGAGGGATATTTTCTGCCTTCAGAGCTGATCTGACAGTCACGACAGGCTCTGCAAATGTAAGCGCTTTTGCCCCTTCCAGCATTGTTTTGATACTCCTTGCCGCTGTCGGTGCCCAGGAACCATTTTCTATGATTCCGACTGTGCGCTTCTGATAATTCTTCGCTTTCAGCCTGTTTAAGAAATCCTCCATAGGCAGGAATACACCGGCATCATAAGACGCTGCCGCAAGTACCAGATGACTGTAGCGGAATGCATCACTAACCGCTTCATGAATGTCATCTCTCGTCAGATCTGCAATGACAACCTTCTTTGCACCTTTTTGTTCCAATATTTCTTTCATTCTCTCTGCAGCCTTCATAGTATGTCCATGAATGGATGCACAGGCAATCAACACGCCTTCGTCCTCCGGTTCATAGCTGCTCCATATCTGATATTTATTGATATAGTATTCCAGACTCTCAGACAATACTGGTCCATGCAATGGACAAATGGTATTGATTTCCAGCGTGGCTGCCTTTTTCAGCAACGCCTGTACCTGCATCCCATACTTTCCGCAGATATTAATGTAATATCTTCTCGCCTCGTCTGCCCAATCCTCGTCCGCATCGCGTGTCCCAAACTTTCCAAAACCATCGGCGCTAAAAAAAATATTTTTTGACTGTTCATAAGTAACCATTACCTCCGGCCAGTGAACCATCGGTGCCATGAAAAACTGCAGTGTATGCTTTCCGACCGAAAGCGTATCTCCCTCTTTCACAGTGACTGCTCTCTCTTCGGGATTGAAATCAAAAAACTGCTGCAGCATCTGAAATGTCTTTGCATTTCCGACAAGCTTCATATCCGGGAAACGCTCAACCAGCTGCATGATGCTGCCGCCATGGTCCGGCTCCATATGCTGAATGACCAGATAGTCCACTTTTCTTGTTCCCAGCGCTTCCTCCAGATTTTTCAGCCACTCAGCTGTGGCACGGGGATCAACAGTGTCCATCACGACAACCTGCTCGTCCAATATAACATAAGAGTTGTATGCCATGCCCTTCTTCACTTCATACTGTCCCTCAAAAAGTGTGAGCTCCCTGTCATTGACTCCAATATTTTTAATATCTTCTGTAACCTTTTCCATTCTTTTCTGCTCCTTTATCAAAGATTTTACCTCTCGCATCAGGCAAGAAACATTTTACCATATAATCATATTATTACC
>CAMWXA010000477.1 GCA_947178035.1 uncultured Lachnospiraceae bacterium
TATGGACGCGATCACACTCTGATAGGCATCCTCCTCGGAATACCCTTCCGCCACCATGTCATCATACTTGTCTATGGCGCTCTGCATCATCTCCTGCTTCAGATCCAGCGCCTTCCTGGTGCTGGGCGCATCCGCAAATATCTCATTAAAGTGCTGCCTGATTCTTTCCTTCATATTGTTTATCCTCCTCATAAAATTTGACATTGATTTCAATAATTATTTCAGTAATTATTTCAACAGTTTGTCGATAATCTCCTTGGCCTCCTGCCACTCCTGCTTATACCCCTGATACGCCTTTCTGCCCTCCTCTGTGATGGCATAGTAACGACGCCTGGCTCCGACTGTCTCATCTCCCCAGTAAGTCCTGATGCAGCCCGCCTGCTCAAGCCGCCGAAACGCCGAGTAGAGTGTCGCTTCCTTCAGTTCATAGGCATTGTTGGTCTTTTTCATGATGTCCTTGTTGATCTGATAACCGTAACTGTCCTGCTCGATCAGGTTGGAAAGTATGATTGCTTCTGTATGCCCCCTGAGAATGTCTGATGTGATCGACATGGTACTCCTCCTTTCTATCTTGATATACAGTATATAGGAATATACCTCATCTGTCAATGTATATTCCTATATTAAAGTATCTGTATTAGTGACATAGTTACTGCGTGAAAAAAGACGCATGTTCTCCCATTTCATGCGTCTTTTATGTGTTCCATATTAACAACTTATACTGATGGGCAGTAAAATTTGCCAGCAACACCGACTCACGAGCGTTAATACTTAGGAACAGTTCCTTAAAGCCACCTCGCAAACTTTATCGCTCATGAATATAAAACTGTCAGAATCCAATCAATCCACGATCTGCCGTGCCACATACACGCCGCTGGCGGATGCGTGCGACAGCGAGTGCGTCACTCCACTTCCGTCACCGATCACATAAAGCCCCTTGTATCGTGTCTCAAGATTCTCGTTGATATCAACCTCCATATTGTAGAACTTAACCTCCACGCCATACAAAAGAGTGTCGTCGTTTGCTGTGCCCGGTGCTATCTTGTCCAGGGCATAGATCATCTCTATAATGCCATCGAGGATCCGCTTAGGCAGCACAAGGCTCAGATCGCCGGGCGTCGCCGCAAGCGTCGGTGTGACAAGTCCTTCCTCGATGCGCTTCGCGTTGCTGCGCCTGCCGCGCACCAAGTCACCAAAGCGCTGCACAATGACACCTCCGCCTAACATATTCGATAATCTGGCAATGCTCTCACCATATCCGTTGCTGTCCTTGAACGGCTCCGAGAAATGCTTTGCGACCAGCAGCGCAAAGTTTGTGTTTTCCGTCTGTTTGTCCGCTCCCTCGTAGCTGTGACCATTGACTGTGCCGATGCCATTTGTGTTCTCATTCACCACAATCCCTTTCGGATTCATGCAGAACGTGCGCACTCTGTCCTCAAATTTTTCTGTGCGGTACACAATCTTGCTCTCATACAGTTCGTCCGTGAGGTGGGAAAAGATGACAGCCGGCAGCTCAACGCGCACACCGATATCCACGCGGTTTGACTTTGTGGGGATCGCAAGCTTGGAGCAGATGCTTTCCATCCATTTGCTCCCGCTTCTCCCGACAGAAATGACACATTTGTCACATTCATAACTGTCGTCACCACAGATCACGCGATACCCGCCGCCTGACACCTCAACATCCGAAACCGGTGTGTCAAAGTAAAAGTCAACCTTGTCTTTCATCTCCGCATAGAGATTTTCCAGCACAATGTAATTGATATCTGTTCCCAGATGACGCACGGATGCATCGAGGAGATTCAGCTTGTTCTGTAAGCAGAGCTTTTTCAAGTGCGTGCCCGCTGTCGAGTACATCTTCGTGCCCTCGCCGCCGTACTTCATATTGATGGCGTCCACATACTCCATCAGCTCGATCGCCTTGGCTTTGCCGATATGCTCATACAGCGTTCCGCCAAAATCATTGGTAATATTGTACTTTCCATCTGAGAAAGCGCCCGCACCGCCAAATCCGCTCATGATCGAGCAGCTTTTGCATTTGACACAGCTTTTCACCTTATCGCCGTCAATCGGACAGTGCCGCCTGTCAAGCGCATGCCCTGCCTCGAAAACCGCTATCTTCAGATCGCTCTTTTGATGAATCATCTCATACGCCGAGAATATCCCACCTGGACCAGCCCCTATTATAATCACATCATATTGCATACTTTATACCTCACTTTCTTTTCAATAATGATATAACGCGCTCTAATGTACCAAAACAATACGCTCATTCCCACACAGTTTCAACGCGCGAATCAACGAACAGACTCCTTCCCCGATGTCACCCGCTGCATCTGTAATTATGACGGCTGTGTCATATTTTTGCAAATCATAGATGTAAGTAGTCCTCCCGCTGTCATACAGGCTTCTGAGTTCGTACCTTGTATGAAGCGGATAACCGTCCTCTGTGCTCACTGCGACAGGACTTCTGGTCGTTGCGTGGAACCGGACATTTTTCCCCTGTTCTTCAAACCGCCTGGCAGCATAAAGAGCCGGATACATATACTCCTCTGTTCCGAGTACCAGCAGATTTTGTACACCGTCCCAATCCATCTGACTGATGATATCCTGATACAGCGATTCGCAGTATGACACATATCTGGCGGAGTTGACAACCCGGCGGGCGTCCATATGTTGATTTATGACAAGTGTGTCAGTTTCAGATACATTCGAACCTAACAATTCATTTTTACACACAATGTAACGGCCATCCCCCTTATAAGCCTCCGCAATTTCTGTGTATGCGGCATGGTCTGTTTTCACAAGCCAGAAGAGTTCGATATCATACGTCTGATAAGTACCCAATGCCGTTTCGTCCATTCCATTTAATATAGAAGCGACAGAAAATTTTATCGTCTCCGCATATTGTTTTTTCAGGATATTCACAATATTCAAAATCGTCTTCCCCGTTGTAACTTCATCCTCGACAAAAAGAATTCTGTCCACCCTGTCGATCACGCGGTCAAGATCATCTCTGACAAGCTTCTGCTCCGCCGCATGGCTGTGCTCCTCCGAAAAATACAGGTATGTGGCATCTGGCACAATCTCCCTTGTCGTCTGCATATAATCCGCGCCAAGCTCCGCTGCCACCGCCGCACCGATTGCCGTCGCCGTCTCCGCAAAACCGATTACCAGCAGCGTTTCCTTTCCATACTTCCCTTTCAAGGTATCTGCCAAAGCACGAAACAGGGAAAGCGCCTCGTGCGGTCTCACCGGAATGTGTTTTCCCTGAAGCCTGTTTACCACCAGATATTTTCTTTTGTTGTTCTTCTCCCTCCTGGCAATCCGCACCAAGTCCTGTTCTGTATATGGC
>CAMWXA010000478.1 GCA_947178035.1 uncultured Lachnospiraceae bacterium
CGGCGGTTGTTTATGAACTGCCTATTATCATCTGCATACTGAATAACGGATATTTAGGGAATGTGCGGCAATGGCAGGAAATGTTTTATGAAAGGCGGTATTCGAGCACCTGTATGCGTTACCGCAGAGGTTGTGAGACAGGCTGTAACAAACCGGATCACTGCTGCCCGGAATACACGCCGGATTTCATTGCACTGGCAGAAAGCTACGGTGCAAAGGGGATTCGGGTCACAAAGGCAGAGGATATCAAAACCGCTTTGCGCAGTGCGAAACAGAATACAAAGACACCTACGATAATTGAGTTTATCATAGACAGAGAAGTCAATGTCATGCCGATTGTTCCGCCGGGGAACTCCCTTGGCGACATGATTTTGGGCTCTGTCATGACAGCGACTTAGAAAGAGGGGAAAACAGAGAATGAAGAAGAGATGGATTTGTTTATTTGTCGAAAATGAAATAGGCGTACTCGCCCGCATTTCGGGGTTGTTTTCCGGAAAGGCTTATAATCTGGACAGCCTGACCGTTGGAGTCACTGAGGATAGTACCATATCGCGCATGACAATCAGTTTGACAAGCGACGACAGGACCTTTGAGCAGATCAAAAAGCAGCTTGCCAGAAGTGTTGAGGTAATCAAAGTGGTAGACTACACAGATGTACCGATTCACATGAAAGAAATCTTGTTTGTCAGGGTGAATCATTGCTCCGATGCAGACATAACGGAACTGTTCCGGATTTCAAAAGTATCTGGAGCTGCAGTCATTGACTATGATGGCGCGACTGTCCTCTTGGAATGTATCCAGACAGAAAGCAGGAATAATGACTTGATAGCCCTGCTGAAAAGAAAGTTCGCGAACAGGATTGAGATTGTAAGGGGCGGAAGTGCTGCGGTGGAAGCACTTCCTGTTTGACAATACTTCGTGCGGGGATTATAATTTTGGGTGTTAGTCAATATCTAACTTTTCAAATAAAGATATAAAGCCCAAAGACGGAATATATAGAAATCGGGAAGGTACCAATTTTCACGTTTTTTATAGTTATTTCAGGCGGCATGGGGGATTAGAATGAGAATTTTAGTGGTGGAGGATGATCTGGCCCTGAGTGCCGGATTGTGCTTTGAACTGGACAACAGCGGCTATATTACAGTTGCCGCCTATAATTGCAGGAAAGCGCAGCAGCTAATTTCGGAGGACCGTTTTGACCTGGTTTTGCTGGATGTGAATTTGCCGGACGGCGACGGATTTGACTTGTGCCGCGCGATTAAGCAGGTCAGACCGGAGCTGCCGGTGATTTTTTTGACTGCCAACGACTTGGAACAGAATGTGCTGGACGGATTTGATCTGGGGGCAGAGGACTATGTGACAAAGCCCTTCAATATGCAGATTTTGCTGCGCCGTGTGGACGTTGCACTGCGAAGATCCAACAAAGCGGCAGGGGAGGCATCTGTCCAGCGGTGGAGTGATGGATTTCTGGTGCTGGATTTTTCTGCCCTGACCGCACAGCGGGGAGAAGAAACGCTGTCGATCACGCCAAATGAATACAAGCTGCTCCGGGCGCTGACGGAAAATGCTGGTAAAATCCTTACCCGGCAAATCCTTCTGGAGAAACTGTGGGACAGCGGCGGTCATTTTATCGACGACCATACGCTGACCGTGACCATGAACCGTCTGCGCTCCAAAATCGAGGACGATGCCCACGCCTACATCCAGACGGTTCGCGGTATGGGCTATATCTGGAAAGGGGTACAGCAATGAAAAACAGATGGTTCGGGATTGTTTCTGGCTTTTCGGGGCTGATGGCTGCCAGTCTTACAGCAGTGCTGATCTGGATGTTGTGGGAGTATGTTCCGAGAGCATCAGTTCGATATGGCATAGTGGCTGTGTGCGCTGGCATTTTTCTACTGGCTGGATTGTGGGCGGCTTTACAGCGGTATCAGATCGGGCAATTTGCAGACGAAGTCTGTGAAACACTCGATGCCGCCATCGCAGGCCGCCAGCCCGGGAACTTCCATCCCTATGAAGACTCATTGACATCAAAGGTTCAGGGCAAGCTGATGCAGTATTATGACATCATGCGCGAGGGACGTCTGCAGAGTCAGAGGGACAAACAGACCCTGCAGAGTCTGGTCAGTGATATCTCGCATCAGGTGAAAACACCCATTGCCAATGTGAAACTCTACACGGGTATTTTGCAGCGGCGGGATATTTCTGAAGAAAAGAGAGAACAGTTTCTTCACACGATGGAGGCACAAATCAACAAACTGGACTTTCTGATGCAGTCCCTCATCAAAATGTCCCGATTGGAGACAGGCACCTTTATCCTTTGTCCGTTGGAAGCCCGTCTCAACGACACCATAGCGCAGGCGATGAATACGGTGTGGGGCAGAGCGGAACAGAAAAAGATAGAAATTTCCGTGGAGTGCGGGGCAGAGATTATGGTTCGGCATGATCCCAAGTGGACAGCGGAAGCGATCGGAAACATTCTGGACAATGCGGTGAAGTACACATGTTCAGGAGGAACAATCACCATCGCTGTGCGCCCGTGGCAGTTCTATACCCGCATCGATATTTCAGATACCGGCAGGGGTATCCCGGAGGAGCATTACAATGATGTGTTTCAACGTTTCTACCGGGAGGAAGAGGTTGCCGCAGAGGAAGGTGTCGGCCTTGGCCTGTATCTGGCCAATGGGATCATTACCCGGCAGAAAGGCTATATCAGCGTGAAGTCCAAGGTGGGAGAGGGAACGACTTTTTCAGTGTATCTGCTGAGTTTTAATTGAGAGAGGATGAAAAATGGATATTGTGACAGTACATAATCTTTATAAGACTTTTGGCAGGGGCGAAAGCGCGGTACATGCTTTGAACGGCATTGATCTTGCCATTGAAAAAGGAACATTTACTGCTGTTATTGGTGCGTCCGGTTCAGGAAAGACCACGCTGCTCAATATGATCGGCGGACTGGATACCCCGGACGAGGGTGAAATTATAGTGGACGGTGTCCGTTTATCTGGTCTGAAAGAAAAGGAACTGGCGGTTTTCCGCCGCAGTAAGGTGGGGATTGTCTATCAGAGCTTTCATCTGGTTCCCACGCTCACGGTCAAAGAGAATATTCTGTTTCCGCTGAGCCTTGCCGGGACAAAACATGAGCCGGCTTTCTTTTCTGAGATTGTGGAGCTTCTGCACTTGCAGGAAAAACTGAACGCATATCCGCACGAACTTTCCGGCGGCGGCCAGCAGCGGGCAGCTATTGCCAGAGCACTGATCGCCAGACCCGCCATTCTGCGGGCAGACGAACCCACCGGTAATCTGGACTCAAAGAGCGGACAGAATGTGCTGGGTCTGTTCAAACTG
>CAMWXA010000479.1 GCA_947178035.1 uncultured Lachnospiraceae bacterium
CAACAGCGAAGAATTTGTGATACACAGCGATCTTGTGACCACAAATGACGGAGAACCCGCCTGCTCCCACCTGGAAACGCGGAACCTGACCATGACGACCGAGCTGGCGGACACGATAGAACAGGCTCGCAGGCAGGACATTTTTTATGGCCGCATTTTGAACCTGTCAACAGGGGAAGGCGAAGCATTTCAGGCACTGCGCCGCGAACAGCTGACTGCCTTTCAGGAAGAACGTGCAATCGACTCTGCACTCAGTACAACCGTACTGCCGGAGGGGCTTCTGAACCTCCTTAAGGACGTGTTGGCTGGCACACAGCGCTATAATGATACATGGAATATGGACGCGCTTTCTGCCTATGAGGACCAGACGCACCAGATGACGCCGGAACAGGTGCGGACATCTCTTGGAGATGAGTTCTCATATTATTACGGCTGGGAAGAAAATATTTTGTCTGCATACATGGTGGACCTGGATCAAAATGGCAGTGAAGAGCTGGCGCTGTTCTATGATTCCGGCGGCACTGCCGGATTTGCGCAGATAGATATCTGGCAGGTGCAAGAGACCGGGACAGCAGAACTATTGCACAGCTTTCCTATGCTGCGGGGATATGCAAAACTGCTGGACTATGACGGCGCTTTCTATTTTGCTGCCCTCCAATACGATTTTCATACCAGGGAAACAGATGGATTTTACATTCTGACTGCAGCTCCGGACAACACATTACAGCTGTACCGTCTTAACCTTGAAAACAAGGAGAACCGAAAGCTCTGGATTGAAACCTATCACAATACAGAAATCGATCCCCGCCTAGAGCAGACACTTACGGATTATATTGAGACAAGAAAAAGGGAAGTGGAGCAAAAAACAGTTTCCAACGACGATTATGAACTGATTGACGGAAATGCAGAGATACTTTACCAGGAATCAGATATCACCTTTCCGCTCGATGCATTCAACCTCGACAGCTTCGACGAACAGTTCTGCCACATTGTGGACTTTGACAATGACGGCAGCGTTGAATGTATCCATAAAGCAATCTGGTATCCAAGCAGCCAAAATACAACACTCTGTCTGATCGTTGATTTCTACAAGGAATATGATTCGTATCTGCACGAGACAATGGTACGTTTTCCATGCTTCATCAAGTCAGACAATGCATATAATTACCCTTTTAATTCGGGTACTGCCGTGGACTCCGATGAAATGTTTGACACAACGCCTGTTCAGCTATGGTTCGAAGAATTTGACCAGAAAGTGTACACCTTCTATCTCAAACGGGTCGGGAACAGCTCTGATTACCTGCTGGAAGTCAGCCTGATCGAAGGAGAACAGCTCCATCCGCTGCTGCAGTATCTGCTGATTGCAGAGAAAGAATACACTTTCACATGACAAACTCGCACTCACCGAAATACCGCCGTCACTGACGCGCCGCCCTGCGCGTCATTTTCAAGCAGCAGCTTCCCGCCGTGCTGTTCGCAGTAAAGCCTGCTGATATACATGCCAAGCCCCATGTGCTTCAGACTGTCCCTGATATTCTGCTGAAAGTACGGCTCCTGTATCTTCTCCGGCGGCTCCGCAAACCCACACCCGTCATCTGTGACGCAGATTGTCAATTCCTGCCTTGTCATGATGACGCTGATTCGAATCTGCGTGTCTGCATACCGCAGGGCGTTGGACAGGATATTCTCCGCAACCTCCAGTATCATCTCCTTATCCCCCGTAAAGCCCGCTTCCTGCGCCAGCACTTCAAGCAGGATTTCTTTGTCCCCCGCAAGAACGCCGATCTCCGCCCGAAGATCTGTCTCGAGCTCTGCGACCGTGATTTCCCTGCGCGCAATCTTCCTCGACCCGAGACTGTTCAGCCTGCGCATGGTTTCGACAAACACGTCCATGCGCTCTATCTGATGCATTCCGGCGTGCAGCATCTCCATGATTTTGTCCATACCGATTGTCTGGCTGGGAACATACTCGATGAGCATCTCCTGATATCCCTTCAGCACTGAAAGCGGCGAGCGGATGTCATGCGCAATCGCAGCGCGCAGCGCACGCTCCTCCTCCACAGTCTTCCACAGAATCTGATTGTTCTGCATGAGCTGTTCCCGCATCTGCTCAAATTCGCGGCACAGCTGCCCCAGCTCATCTCTGTTTTCGTATAAAATATGGAAATCAAAATCCTTTTCCGCAATCCGTCTCGACGCCATATTCAGTTCGTCAATCGGTATCCTTAACTTGTTTTGATAAAATAAAAAGACAGCGATGCAGGTTCCAATGACAGACAGCAATAAAATAGTATATGTCTGAAAAAAATCGCACACCTCCGACAGATATCTGTCTCGCTCACTCATGATGGACGCAATCGGTCTGGGCGTCATATACATAAAATTATCCGCATCGGATACGGGCGCCAGTGCGTCGGACGGCGATGTGCCGGGCAGCGGGGTATCGGGCGGCGGTGCAGGATATTCATCTGTTTCAGAAACATATTTCTGCCAGAGCGTCTGCTGAATATAGGACGCCTGATGCATGATGATTGCGGACAAAAAATAGGTCACTGTCAGACTGACTACCATATACAGTATAAATGTTTTTTTCAGCGAAAGATTCCTCAGCTTTTCCATCGATATCCCATTCCCCACACTGTCTCGATATACTCCGTCTCCGTGCATTTCTGAAATTTATTGCGGATTCGCCGGATAATCTCTGTCACAACCCTGCTGTCCCCCTCCGCGTCGCAGCCGCACACTCTCTCGTAAATCCGCTCCCTGTCAAAGACCTGGTTCGGATTCATGGAGAGAAATTCAATCAGGTCATACTCCATTCTAGTCAGCTCCAGATACGTCTCCCCCACCTGCACAGACTTCGCCGTGTAGTCGATTGACAATTCCCCGTGAAAACGGTACTTTGCCTTGCCCCTGTGCCGCTCCTCACGCTTGAGGTGCGCCACGACACGCGCCTCCAGTTCCCTGAGGCTAAACGGCTTTAAGATATAGTCATCTCCCCCGGACAGCAGCCCGTTAATGCGGTCCTGCTCCTCCACCTTTGCCGTCAGAAATAAAATCGGACAGGCGACCTTATCCCTGATTCTGCGGCACACCTCGATGCCGTCAACCACTGGCATATTCACGTCCAGCAATATCAAGTCAGGATTTGTCTCTGCCTTTTTCAATGCCTCCGCACCGTTCCCCGCAGTAATCACAAGATACTGCCGCATCTCAAAAAAGCTTTTCAGCATCCTGACCAGCTCATTGTCGTCATCGACAATCAAAATGGTATCACTCATCTCTTCACACTTCCAGTCATGCCGATGCGGCATTCCCTCCTTGCGTCGTTCCT
>CAMWXA010000480.1 GCA_947178035.1 uncultured Lachnospiraceae bacterium
GTAACTATATTTTAACACGATTCGATTTAATTTCAAGAAAATATGTATCGAAAAAGTGAAATATCTGATAAACTATATATGATAATTTACAATCACCGATAAAGAGGATTATTTTTATGCAGGATGCAATTGACCAAAAACTTTTCTCGGAAGCCTGCTGTCAAATGATCGGCGCACTTCAGGGCCAGAATGGCATTGGAACACTCCGGGAAAAGACAATACACAGTGTATTAAAATATTATTATGCCCCAGATCCCATATATCATGAGATTAAAATCGGATCTTATGTGGCTGATATCTGTGTGGACGGCGAAATATTTGAAGTTCAGACGCGCAATTTTAACACAATGCGCAGCAAACTTGACTTTTTTCTAAAAGAACATGATGTCACAATTATTTATCCTGTCGCACACACCAAATGGCTGTCATGGCTCGACATGGAGACCGGAGAACTTTCACCCAAGCGGAAATCACCGAAAACCGGCACTTATTATCAGATTATCCCGGAATTATATAAAATCAAAATGTTTATCAGCAATCCAAGGCTGCATTTTATCATAAGCCTGATTGATGTTGAGGAGACCCGTTATCTGAATGGATGGAGCAGGGACAAAAAAAGAGGTTCCTCGCGCATGGATGGTATCCCAGTAGCAATCTTTGACGAAGTCCGCATTGACACATTCTCCGATTACATGATCTTTCTCCCTGATGCACTCCCTGAGCGCTTTACATCAAAAGATCTTGGAAAAGCTGCAAAAATTTCACAGGGCAGTGCGACTACTTTATTGAATGTATTGCTCGAAACCAGGATCATTGACAGGGTTGGAAAAACTGGGAACAGCTATTTATATCAGAGAAAAGCAGTTTTTCCTTAAAGTAAAGCCTCTTAGATACAGTTCCTAAGCAACTGTTCAAAAATTTAACTTCTCTGCTTCACGCACAACGAGTAGGGAAATTCTTCCCTACTCGAATCTAAATCGTCTACTCTGTATCACGATCGCTGTCATCATCTGACATTTCATCTTCCGATGCATTCTCCTCAATTGTCTCCTCCTCAAATTCTGCATCTTCCATCGCACGCTCAATCAATTCATCCATGATTGCGCCGCTGCTTTCTTCTGACGAATCATCTACAACTCTATCCAGCGCTTCTTCAACATCGTCAAATTCCTGCGTACCGTCAGAGAGTTTCTCCCTCACTTTTGCAATCTTGGCAACTTTTACATTTTCATCATCAAGATTAATCAGCTTGACACCAGAAGTATTTCTGCCATAAACAGATATATCTCCCACAGGAATCTGGATAATAACACCCTCTGTCGTGATCATCATCACCTCATGGTCATCATTGACCGCCTTGATGCCGACCACATTTCCAGTCTTTTCTGTGATACGATAACACCTCACGCCCTTGCCACCGCGCTTCTGCACTGTAAATTCATCTAACAAAGTCCGTTTGCCCATACCCATCTCAGACACGATCAAGAGCGCATTGCCCTGTGTATTGAGCTGCATTCCGATAATCTCGTCGCCGTCATCGAGGTTCATACCAATCACGCCCATCGCATTCCGGCCCATAGAACGAACATCAGTTTCTTTAAAACGAATACACATCCCATATTTGGTAATCAGAAAAATCTCAGAGTCTTCATCTGTTGCCTTGACTTCAATCAACTCATCGTCATCGCGAAGCGAAATCGCAGCCAGGCCATTTTTTCTGACATTGGAAAATTCCATAATCGGTGTTTTCTTCGCGATACCATTTTTGGTGACCATGAAAAGATGCTTGCCTTCCTCAAACTCCTTGATGGGAATCATCGCAGATATCTTCTCACCGGGATTCAACTGCAGCAGATTGACAATCGCTGTCCCCCTCGCAGCTCTTCCCGCCTCTGGTATCTCATAAGTCTTTAATCTGTATACGCGTCCGAAATTCGTAAAAAACATGAGATAATGGTGTGTTGTTGTCATCAGCAGATCTTCAATATAATCATCTTCGATCGTGGACATCCCCTTGATGCCGCGTCCGCCTCTGTGCTGCGTCTTGAAATTATCCACTGTCATGCGCTTGATATAGCCTAAACTTGTCATTGCAATCACTGTATTTCCGCGCGGAATCAAATCTTCCATATTGATCTCTGACTCGTCATAGCCAAATTTTGTGCGCCTGTCATCCCCATACTTATCAGCAATCAGGGTAATTTCCGTCTTAATCACACCGAGCAGCAGTTTTCTGTCAGCCAGGATTGCCTTGTACTCCTCAATCTTCTTCAAGAGCTCCGCATGCTCCTGCTCCAATTTTTCCCGCTCCAAACCTGTCAGTGCACGCAGCCGCATATCGACAATGGCCTGTGCCTGTACATCTGTGAGGGCAAACCGTTCAATTAAGCCTTCCTTTGCTGCCTGCGCATTGGCACTGCCCCTGATGATGCTGATTACTTCGTCAATATTGTCGAGCGCAATCAGCAGGCCCTGTAATATGTGATCTCTCTCCTCCGCCTTGTTCAGATCATACTGTGTCCTTCTGGTGACAACTTCTTCCTGATGCTTGATGTAATGTGTCAGAACATCTTTGAGATTCATAACCTTTGGCTCATTGTTCACCAGTGCCAGCATGATAACGCCAAAGCTGTCCTGCAGCTGTGTATGTTTATAGAGCTGGTTCAAAATCACATTTGCGTTAACATCCTTTCTAAGTTCAATGCAGATGCGCATACCCTCTCTGTTTGACTCGTCGCGCAGATCTGTAATGCCATCAATCTTTTTATCTTTTACAAGCTCCGCAATCTTTTCAATTAAGCGCGCCTTATTGACCATATAGGGAATCTCTGTCACGATAATGCGGCTCTTTCCATTGGACATCGTCTCAATATCGGTCACACTGCGAACCCTGATCTTGCCGCGCCCGGTACGATAAGCCTCCTCCACGCCGCGCGTGCCGAGAATAATGCCTCCTGTGGGGAAATCCGGTCCTTTCACAATCGGCAGAAGCTCCTCAATCTCTGTATCCCTGTCCTCCAAAACACGATTGTCGATCATCTTCACGACAGCCGCAATGACTTCCCTGAGATTGTGAGGCGGAATATTGGTCGCCATCCCCACTGCGATACCCTGCGTGCCATTGACAAGCAGGTTTGGATAACGGCTTGGAAGTACAACGGGCTCTTTCTCTGTCTCGTCAAAGTTTGGAACAAAATCAACCGTGTTTTTGTTGATATCTGCCAGAAGTTCCATGGAAATCTTACTCAGCCGCGCCTCTGTGTACCGCATAGCCGCCGCGCCATCTCCATCGACAGAACCAAAGTTTCCATGTCCGTCGACAAGTGGATAC
>CAMWXA010000481.1 GCA_947178035.1 uncultured Lachnospiraceae bacterium
TTATTACATTATATATAGGAAAGAGTATCGCAATGCGAGGTCTTTCGTTTGCAAAAGCGTGCGTATTTAATAGGTTCATGTAACGGAGGGATTCGATGTGTTAAAAAGAGAAGTTATGGTAAAGGAAATCGAGAAGAGATATGATCATCCACTGGCGGAGATCGTACAGATAGCGAGCCAGTATAAGAGCGAGATCCTGTTGGAGTATGACAAGTATAAAATTAACGCAAAAAGCATTATGGGGATTATCGCTTTTAACCCTTCAGAGGGAATGAACGTGACGATTGCCGCTGACGGGAAGGATGAAGGCGAGGCAGTCGCGGCACTTGAGAAATTCTTTATATGCCAATGAGATCATAGGGTACAGGCTTTGTTTGAGGGGTCTGTACCCTTTTTGCTGCGATTGCTTTTTCCAATCAATTTGTGTGCAATAATTCTTTCTGCACCCTTCAATCAACAAAATTGTGCCAGAATCTGATAAGGTGTGAACAGGGCTCCTTTTTATCAGAAGAATATTGCGACAAAAAATATACAATTGGAAAAAAATATGCTATACTATAAGGTACAACAGAAAAGACGACTTTGAAGAGTACGCTTGAAAAGTGAGAGGGTGACTGGAAAATTGGAGTTCGGGCAAAGACCAGGAAGAAATATCATAAAACCAATCAGGATCTCCATCAGGCCTGCATACCGCGATGAATGGGATGATGCCATGTCACTCGCGTGGCGCACATTCATGCAGTTTGAAGCGCAGGACTTCACGCCCGCGGGAGTCGAAAGCTTTCAAGAGTTCATTACAGATACAGTGCTTTACAGGATGTTCCTGCTGGGGGCTTATCAGCTTTTCGGGGCATATGACAGCGGCAGGATGGTGGGGATGATTAGTCTCAGGAGTGAGACACATATATCGCTCCTTTTTGTGGATGGTAAATATCACAGGAGAGGAATCGGCAGAGGTTTGATCGAATATGTGAGCAGATATGTTCTAACAGAGGAGGGACACAACAACATCACAGTCAATGCTGCGCCCTATGCAACAGGCTTTTATCATCGGATGGGGTTTGTGGATACAAATACAGAACAGGCAAGTGACGGGATTCGGTATACGCCGATGATACGTGATATTAAATTATAATAATACATAATCAGAGAGGGTGGGAAAATGGCAGTAGAATACATTACAAGCAGAAATATGGTAGATTTGATCTATGAGACAATTCGGCTGATGGATAAAACGATGGCACATCATAGTATGCGGGTGAGCTATATCATGTCAAAGATGCTGGAGACCCAGGGAACCTATGAAAAATATGAGATTGCTGATTTTATGGTGTTGGCGCTTTTGCACGATATCGGCGCAAACAGGACGGACGATGTGCGCAAGCCGCTGACTTTTGAGGCAAAAAATCCAATGTCGCACTCTGTATATGGGTATCTGTTTATGCGGTATCTTTCTCCGCTTGAGGAGCAGTCGAAGATGATCCTCTATCATCATATGGATTACAGCAAGACAAAGGATATGGATTACAAATACCAATTTGAGCTTGAAGTGCTCAAGGTGGCAGAGGTTATGGATATCTGGCAGCGTTCTTTCGGGGCAAAATTTGATTATCGACTGATTGACAAATATTCTGGTACAAAGTATGACCCGCGCGTATGTCAGCTGCTTGCAAAGACTGTGGAGGAACATGACATTTTTACTAGGATTAGAGATGCCAGTTACAAGGAAGCGTATAGCGAAAGTCTGGAGTATGTCTTGTTGTCAGATGTCGAGAAGGAAAAATATCTGAAGATGCTCATGTACTGCATTGGACTGAAGAATGAGCAGATGGTATCAGAGACGGTGGCGACGATCTATGTGTGCCGCGAACTTGGCAGGAAGCTGAAGCTGAGTGAGCTTGACAAGAACGAGGTGTACTATGCGGCGCTTTTGCATGATATCGGAATGCTCGCGATACCAAGCGGCCTGCTGGATGCGCCTAGAGCATTTAGTGATGAGGAGAAAAACCTAATCAAGACACATGTGGACATTATGGAAAAGACTTTGGAAAATAAGCTGTCCAAGGAGATTATTCGGATTGCGGCAGGACATCATGAGCGCTTTGACGGGAGCGGGTATCCCCGCGGGCTTAAGGCGAGTGTTATGGGGCAGAAGGAGGCAATTTTGCAGATTTCCGAGCAGGTTGTAAACGCGATGGAGGCCAAGCCCTACAGGGAGGCGCACACCAAGGAGGAGATTGTTGACGAGCTCAACAATGGCATAATCTCTGGCAAGTATGAAGGGATTGTCGCAGATACATTTTTGAAACATTACGATGAAATTATGGACAAGGCAAAACAGAAGGCGGATATGGCATTGGTGACGCATCAGAAGCTGCTGAGAAATTACAATCAGGTTTATTCAAACCTTGTCTAAAAGATTTAATACATTATTAGTTGAAATACCATACAAAACAAACTATAATACTCTCTGTGGTGTTTTAATGGCAAGAATTAATGTATATACGAGAGGAGAATTATAGTATGTTTAAGCTTGACAGTCCGCTGATGAATTTTCTGAATAAGGTTGCGGATATCATGATACTCAATTTCATGTTCCTTGTTTTTTGTATTCCGGTTTTTACGATCGGTGCAGCTTTTTCCGCCGCATATTATATGGGGTTTAAGATGGTGAAAAATGAGGAGACATACATTGTGAAAGGCTTCTGGAAGGCGTTCAAGGAGAATTTTAAGCAGGGAACAGTAATTTGGCTGATTCTCCTTGCGATTTTAGCACTTCTTACAGCAGATTACCGCATTATTGCCTACTCTGGAATCGAGTTTGCACGGTGGATTCGGATTGCGGTGGTGACGGTTACAATGGTTGTGCTTATGGGTGTGGTATTCATGTTCCCACTGCAGGCTCGATTTATCAACCCGGTCAAAAATACAATTAAAAATGCATTTTTGATGGCGCTCTCACACCTGCCAACAGCGTTTCTGCTGGTTGCAATCTATGCAGTTCCTGTTATAGTTCTGTACTTCATACCACAGAGCCTGCCGATACTTATACTTTTGACGTTTGGACTTGTCATCTATGTAAAATCTTTTTTGCTGTTGAGAGTGTTTAAAAAGTACGAGGAAGCACTTGTTGACAATAGACAGGAGACGCAGGGAGAAACGGATGAGTCAGAGGCTGACAGCGGCATTTTTGCAGAGAGTGACCGCATTGAGCGCGAGGGAAAGATGGTGAAGGTATTTCGCAATGGGAAGTTTGTGGAAGTGCCCGAAAACAGCCTGAATCGCGATTCGAAATCGTAAAAATTGTGAAAATGATGCT
>CAMWXA010000482.1 GCA_947178035.1 uncultured Lachnospiraceae bacterium
TATGGGTAAAACAAAAAGCGGCAACAAGGAAGTTACCGTACATACTACCTGGAAAAACAGCTTCAAGAGAGACTGGCAGTTATATTTAATGCTGTTGTTTCCTATTGTGATGGTGGTTCTCTTCAACTATGCGTCCTATCCCGGCATGCGGATGATCTTTATGGATTATAAGCCGGCAAAAGGATATGCAGGCAGCAAATGGGTTGGCATGGAGACGATCATCAAAGTATTTAAGGATGCGGATTTTCATCGTTCCCTGAAGAGTTCGATCGTATTTAATCTGCTGGATCTGGCAGTGGGATTCCCGATGCCGATTATCCTGGCGCTGATGTTGAATGAACTGCGCTATCCGAAGTTCAAGAAAGTGACGCAGACGATCTTGTATCTGCCGCATTTTCTCTCATGGGTTATTATCGGAAGCGTAGCGTACACAATGTTCCGCCCGTCCACAGGTCTTGTCAACATCTTCCTGATGAATGCAGGACTGATCGAGGAGGGTATCCCGTTTCTGACGGAGAAGTGGCACTGGGCAGTGACCTATCTGCTGATCGGCGTCTGGCAGGGAATGGGCTGGGGCACGATCATCTATCTTGCCGCGATCACAGGCATCAGCGGTGATTTGTACGAGGCGGCGATGATTGACGGTGCAAACCGCTGGCAGAGGATGTTGCACATCACGCTGCCAGGTATTAAGAGCACGATCGTGACACTGCTGATCATGAACCTTGGCCGTGTGATGGGAAGTAACTTCGAGCGTCTCGACCAGTTTGGAAACTCGCAGGTAAAAGATTTCCAGTATCAGCTGGCAATCTACATCTATGAGAAGGGTCTTCAGGGAAATAAGTTCAGTATGTCGACTGCGGTTGGTCTCTTCCAGTCTGTTGTAGGTCTGGCGTTGGTACTGTTATCTGACTGGTTCGCGAAGAAACTCGGCGAAGAAGGCTTGTTATAGGAGGTGTGTGTCATGGCAAAAAAAGAAGAAGTCGTCCGCGGTGCGGAAGTAAACAGTGACGGAAACAGAGCGATCAACAAGTTCCGGATCAGTGATGTCGTGATTATGGTCATACTGGTGCTCTTGTGCGCGACCTGTGTGCTGCCCTTTATTCATCTCCTGGCAAAGTCAATATCAGGCAACTCCTATGTTATCGCAAAGCAGGTTTCCTTTATTCCAAAAGGAATCAACTTCGACGCATATGTGTCCATCTTCAAGGATGGAAGCATGGTGTCGAGCATGATATACAGCATCTATGTCACACTGATCTTTACAGTACTTGGTATGGTGGTCTGCACTTGTGCAGCGTATCCGCTCTCCAAGAAGCGGTTAAAGGGAAGGACATTTTTCACCTTTATCCTGATGTTCCCGATGTATTTCAGCGCAGGTCTGATTCCGGCGTACCTGTTATACAAGGATTTACATGTACTTGACACGATGTGGGTATTGATCCTTCCATTGATCTATTCGCCTTACAACATGCTGATCATGAAGACGAACCTGCAGTCATCGATACCGGACAGCTTAGAGGAATCCGCGTTTCTTGACGGCGCTACCAATTTCCAGATCTTATGGAAGATCGTGCTGCCGTTGTCAAAGCCAATCCTCGCAACGCTCTCCCTGTTCTATGCAGTGGGACGCTGGAATGCATATGCGGACAACAAGTACTATATCCGTTCTGAGAACCTGAAGATGATTCAGTATAAGCTGTCACAGCTTGTATCATCGGCTTCCGATGCGCAGACAGCAACACTCTCCGAGGGCGCGGCAGTGACAAGCACGCCGGAGGTATTGCAGGCGGCATGTATCATGTTTGTGACAATACCAATCATCTGTATCTATCCGTTTGTACAGAAGTATTTTGTAAAGGGAACGATGGTTGGTGCAGTAAAAGGCTAATGAGATGGTAGTGTTCCCGATAGGCGGGTTATACTATAGATTTTTAAAGGAGGAAAATCCTCCCTGGGAATCAGGGCGCTATTTTCCTTCGGAAGACAAGGAGGATTCATTATGAACAAGAAGGCTTTTAAGAGAGCAATGGCATTGGCATTGACAGGCGTGATGGCAATGGGTACACTGACAGGCTGCGGCGGCGGTTCTGATGACAGCGGCAGCACACCTGCAGACAACACAACAGCTGCGGATAACAGCAGTACAGCATCGACAGACAACAGCACAGCATCGACGGACAATGCGGAGACAACAGCTTCGGCAGATACTTCCGGTGCGGCAGGGATTGACGGCTGGGAGGCATTTGCAGAGAATGTTACTCTGAAGATTCCGGTATACGACAGAGGAGCAGAGGGTGTTCCCAACGTAAGCGACAACTACTGGACAAAGTGGGTACAGGAGAATTTTGGCGACAAGTACAATATCACAGTGGAATATGTGCCAATCACGCGTACAGATGTTCTGACATCTTACTCATTGCTGGCGGCAGCGGAGGATCTCCCGACGATTCTGATGGAGTATGACTATCCGAAGCAGGCACAGTGGGCTGCAGACGGATATCTGACAACTTATGATCTTGACGAATTTGCAAAGGTTGCACCTACATATTATCAGAGAATGGTTGATTTGAACCAGCTTGGTTTTACAGAGATGAACGGTGATACATACTTTGCGCTGGCTGAGAGACCTTACTATGATACAGCTTATACGTATGTGATGTTCTACCGCAAGGACTGGCTGGATCAGATCGGATATGACTCTTATCCTGAGACATGGGAAGAGCAGAAAGCGATGTACCAGAAACTGATTGACGAGGGACTCTGCGAGCACCCGCTCGGCGGTCATATGGTATCAGGCGCGGGCGTTGACCAGAACTATGCATTCAGAAGCTTCCCGCTCGATGAGGAGAACTGGGCATGCTACGGAGACTATGCGATTCCGGCACTCGGCGACGATGCAAACAGGGAATACATCAGAAGAGAGAATGAGAAGTATCAGTTAGGGTTCTTGAATCCAGAGTACTATGTAACGGATCTCGAGACAGAGAAGGCATCCTTTGTAAGCGGACAGATTTTCCAGTTTGCGGGATATATTTCTGCCGATGTGGATTTCCTGACAGCGCTCTTTGAGCAGAATCCTGACGCACATATCGGCGTTCAGCTGCAGGCTGCGATCGATGATCCGGATGGCGGTACAGTGTCAGCATATCGTGCGGACAATCCGTTTGGTATGATGATCGGTTTCTCATCACAGGCATCAGAGGATGAGATCAAGGCAGCATGGATGTACATGGAGTGGATGACGCAGGAGGAGAATCTCTTCACGATGCAGTGGGGTATCGAGGGCGAGAACTACAACATGGG
>CAMWXA010000483.1 GCA_947178035.1 uncultured Lachnospiraceae bacterium
ACATTATCTCGTCTGCCGTCGTGGCATTTGCACCGTCTGTTAACACTTCCGGCGTCACGATAAACATCTGGCATATTTTCTGTCTCATTGACATGGAGGCCAGTATCTGCTCTACCTGCCGCCCGACGGATTCCTCTGTCGGAGTCTTTGCCTTCTGCTGTGTCTTTGTTTGTTCCTTTTTCACAAATCCAGAGAACGACAGCAGAAGTACCATGACAAATATCAACGTTATGGCAGCTTGTGAAGTTATCTTTTTTCCAGTGCACTCCATCTGTTTGAGCAAAATGTTATCACCTCACAACTTTCTAAATACTCATCAACATTGATCACTTAATAAACTGCTTGAGTACTGATATAAATATATCCATATCCAGCGGTTTCGAAATATGGGCATTCATACCATTCTTAATCGCCGCTTCCTTATCTTCTTCCAACGCATTCGCTGTCATGGCAATGATTGGCAGATCTTTGACATCCCTTCTCGGCATACTTCGAATCGTCCGGGTCGCTTCATAGCCGTTCATAATTGGCATCTGCACATCCATCAGTACCGCATCATAATAGTATTCCTCTGCCTTCTCTACCATTGCAACAGCATCTGTTCCATCCGGCGCTGACTCTACGATAAATCCCGCTTCCTCCAGTATCACCTCTGCAATCTCACGGTTTAGCTCAATGTCTTCCACAAGCAGAATACGCTTTCCGCCAAAATCCTCCAACGTCCACGATGCGGTTCCCTCCTCCTTGTCCAGCAGGTTATTTGCCGCAAGCAGCGCTGACTTCAGATCGGACATGAAGAGCGGCTTTGCGCAAAAGGCCGTAACACCTGCCGACTTAGCCTCATCCTCGATATCGGACCAGTCATATGCTGTCAATATAATAATGGGCACATCGTTTCCAACCACACTGCGGATTCTCCTCGTCGTCTCCACGCCGCTGAGTTCCGGCATCTGCCAGTCTATAATGTACGTATGGTAGGAATCTCCTTCCTCGTACGCCATCTGGGCGCGGTACGCAGCCTCCCTGCCAGAGGTCGTCCACTCTGCACGCATACCGATCTTTTTCAGCATTTTGCTCACACTGTCACAGACATGGAAATCATCATCCACGACAAGTGCCCGAAGCCCGTGAAGTTCTCTGATCTGTTCCGCATTCTTCTCAATATCCTGCAGCTTTAGTCCGAGCTCGACTGTAAAAGTACTTCCCTTGCCGGCTTCACTCTCAACTGTAATCGTGCCGTTCATCATCTCGACAATGTTTCTTGTGATTGCCATCCCAAGACCTGTTCCCTGAATGCCTGACTGCGTAACAGTCGACTCGCGCTCAAACGGTTCAAAGATATGCTCCACAAATTCTTTTGACATGCCAATACCATTATCCTTGATGATAAAGATATAGTCACCATATCCATGCCGGAATGTCGTCTTCTGCATAATACGAAATGTGATCGTTCCGCCCGCCGGTGTGTATTTTACAGCATTGCTGAGCAGATTGATAAACACCTGATTCATCTTTAGTGAATCTGCAATGACGTCCTCGTTGACAATCTCAAATGTGTCGATAAAGAGCTCTAACTGCTTTGCCTTCACTTGCGGTTGAATAATGTTGACCAGATTGTGCATCAGCTCGGAAATATTGCACTCCTGCTCTTTAATCTGCACTTTTCCGCTCTCTATTCTGCTCATGTCAAGAATGTCATTGATTAGGCTGAGCAGATGGTTGCTTGACGAAAGCACTTTTTGCAGACAGTCCTTGACTTGTTCTTTGTTATCAATATGGCTGACTGCAATCGTCGTAAACCCAATAATTGCATTCATCGGTGTCCGAATATCATGGGACATATTGGACAAAAATGTCGTCTTTGCCCTATTTGCATGCTGCGCCTGCATCAATGCATCCTGCAAAGCCTGCGTCTGTTCCTTCTGCTTCCTGACACTCTCTGTAATCTCTTTTATCACCACCATCACAAGAATGTCCTGTGTCTCATCGTCGCGCGTCATGAGAAATGACTGGCGGACACAGATTTCCTGTTCCTTGTTATCCTGCCACCAGTATTCCACACTCACTTCTGCACTGCCTTGTTCATAGCTCTGAACAAGATAGTCTGTATTCACCATGGTACTGTAATCTTCTAAGGATTCACTCAGAACTAATTTTTTCCAGCGCTCAAACCACTCGGAAGCCTTGCATGGCGCATTCAACTCTACACTCTGCAGCAGGGATAACTGTTCTCCGTCCATCTCGCACAAAATATCTGTTTCAATACAATCCTGTGTCAGATTAAACTCAAATGTACAGATCGCATTGGAGGTAATCGCAATCTGATACTGCCGTTCCTTACGGTTTGCGACAGCCATTTTCGCCTGAATACGCAGTTCCCTCTCCTTTACCTCTGTAATATTCTGACGAATAAACAAGACCTTATCTGCAATTCCGTCTTTTCGTTCCAGGCAGATAATGTTGAGGTGTTCCCATTCTGGCCGTCCGTTCTGTATGACATGCCCCTCAAAGCGCACATCATTATGCGCTGACAAGGCGCGGACAATGGATTCTTGATCTAAGAATTCCTTCATCTCCATACTGTCATTTTCATTCATCTGCATGGAACACAAGTGGCTTGCCAGCTCCTGATACTTACCGCTGGTGGCAAACTTACTGTCCTCTGGGGCAGTTCCCGCCAGATACTGATAGGAATCTGCCGTAAAGTCAACCATGGCAAAGCGGGCAAACAAGGTAGTGATACCACTGATAATATACCCCATCTCCCGATTTTCTTTCTCCAACAGTGTCTTTTCCCTTTTTGCCCGGGCCAGCAATGCAATGATATAGATGACAAACAATCCGATCAACATGGCTTCCAGCTGGATTCCCAGGAGGTTTTCCACTTTTATCATATTTTGGGTGACACTTTTGGGAAATGTCTGCACAAGGACAAAATCGCTGTTCATGAGATGCATCACACAGATATTATCTGTTTTGCTGTCTGCATCACAGATAAAAGCACCCTCTCCACCATGCTCAAAGATACTTGCTGTATCTCTGGCCGTCGCATTGTCAATGACGCCATTTTGCACCAGTGCTTCAATCAGGTTTTCCTCATAGATATTGCCATTGGAGCTCGCTATGGCTCTTCCGTTTGCCATACACAGATACACATCCGCCGCCTCGCCAAAATAAGTGGTTGCCAGCATATCCTTGAGATACTCCTCCGCGAGATAAGAACCTCTCAGCACACCAATTATCTCGCCTTTATATCGAACAGGTGCATAAAAGCTCACCATCGTCTCGTTGAAAAAATA
>CAMWXA010000484.1 GCA_947178035.1 uncultured Lachnospiraceae bacterium
GATGCAAGATGGCAGTTGCTGGAGCCAACTGCACTAATGAGTGCAAAGGCCTATCGGGAAAAGAACGCTATGCCGCTTGTGGAAAGGCTGAAAGAAATTGTAAAAAGCCTTACGATAAAATGTGTCAACCTCATGGATCAGATAAAACAGTTAAAAGCAAAGGTCACGAAACAGGCAGAGGATATTGACTTCTATAAAAGTAAGGTACATCAGCAGTATGTAAAATTAGAACAGTTGCAGGAAAACGCGGATGATTTTGAGCGTGTGAAACAATATGTCGGGGTAGACAAAATTGATATTATTGTGACAAATGCAAGGGAATTGGAACGAATCGCACATAGTGAAAAACAGCAGAACAGAGCGTATGGAATGGGCAGATAAGAAAGGACGGATTGATATGATGGATAATGGAAATTGGAGCGAACAGTATTCTATGGAAAATATTATGGATTGTGAATACAACATGGATAACGGTTATGTGGAAGTTTATTATTCTGACGGCAATATTTTGCAGCTGAAATGTGAAGAAATAGAAGCTAATCTGCATACTACAGAACAATCGCTTGCGAAGCTGCATAGGTTGTTGGATGACAAACCGATTGAATATGTTGCGATGGCATTGTTGGGAGAGCTGCAAGCCTATTGCGACATAGAGGCGGATATGGTAAAAGGTATGTTTGGCACAATTGTTGAAGGCTATTTGAAGCAGAGATACAGTAAAGCTATGGCAGAAGCGTTGGCAAGAGAATTTTTTAGATATGAAAGTTGATAAATGATATAAAACTAAAAAAAGTACACTACTACGAACATTGATGCAGATGAAATCATATAGAAAAGTAATGGACAAATAAGCGGAAATATGCTACATTAAACATTAATGAAAAGTAGAGGACGCTGTTGTCAGATGGGCGGTTGACTGTGGCTAAAAATTACAGATTAAAATACCATAAACATAAAGAGATACAGATAATTTGCAAGTGAGGTAAAAGGATTGGCGGAGATAAAATTATTTTCCTTGAATGAAAGGGTAAAAGAATGCACATCGTCTGAGGTGGTCTTAGAGAAAGATCTTCAAACACTGATAGAGCAAAATATGGAAACATTTTTTGGAGTGCGTTTTTTAAAAAGCGAATATGCCATTACGAACGGTCGGATGGATAGTATCGGAATTGATGAGAATAATAGTCCGGTCATATTTGAATATAAGCGTAGTCAGAACGAGAATGTAATTAATCAGGGATTGTTTTATCTCGATTGGCTTTTAGACCATAAGGCGGATTTTAAGCTGCTGGTTATCGAAAAACTGGGTATGGAAGCAGCAGATGGAATAGACTGGTCTGTTCCTTGCGTTATTTGCATTGCACATGATTTTACAAAATATGATCTTCATGCGGTTAATCAGATGCAAAGAAATATTAGATTAGTCAGTTATCGGAAATATGATAATGGATTGCTTCTGTTTGAACATTTAAATGCACCAAATGTAAAGCCGATGACAGAAAACGGTGTAACGGATGGCGAAAAAAACAATGCACAGAAATCTCATATAGAAAAACTGGCAGCAGTTTCTGACAATATGAAAAATCTTTATTATTCTGTATGTGATTTTATTGAATCATTTGGAGACGATATTACAGCGAATCAATTAAAGCTCTATCTGGCATACAAGAAAGTACAGAATTTAATATGCATTGAAATTTACAATAAGCAGATTGTTTTGTTTGTGAAGCTTAATCCGGAAACTGTCAAATTGGAAAGTGGGTTTACAAGGGATATGCGTAGCATTGGGCATTATGGTACTGGGGATTTGCAGATAATAATTAAAAATGCGTCCGATTTTGAGAAGGCGAAGCCTTTACTTGAGAGGGCATATAATGAGATGTGAACAAATAATTGGAGCACTGGTAGCTTTTTGACAGATGCTTAAGCAATCAAAAATTGAGAAAATTTATGACAAAGGTATATGAAAGTCGGGGAAATAAGTGTTAGATTATATTATTGAACGTACAAATAGATATATTGATGATATGCCCAAAAAAGAGCGAAAAAAATGTGGTCAATTTTTTACAAGTAAGGAAACAGCACGTTTTATGGCTGGTTTATATAATATTCCTGATAACAAGTCTAAAGTCAGTATTTTAGATGCAGGAGCTGGATCGGGTATATTGTCATGTGCGCTTTTAGAACGATTGGAGCAGATTGATTCTGTTCAAATGGTAGAGTTGACTTGTTATGAGAATGATGACAATATTTTAGAACTATTAAGCGAAAATTTGCAGGTTTGTCAGGAAAGGTCAAAAAAGAATGTTCGGATAGAGATTATTACTGACAATTATATTACAAGCCAGTATTTGGCTTTTAATCATATGATTGGTGGTAATCCTGATTCCCCCAAATATGATTTTGTAATTGGAAATCCTCCATATATGAAAATACCAAAAGATGCGCCAGAGGCAACTGCAATGCCGGAAGTTTGTTATGGCGCTCCCAATTTATATTTCATTTTTGCGGCAATGGGACTGTTCAATCTTGCTGATAATGGAGAAATGGTGTACATTATTCCACGCTCATGGACATCGGGCGCTTATTTTAAGCGGTTTAGGCAATATTTTCTGACGGAGGGAAAATTAGAACACATTCATTTGTTTGTGAGTAGAAATAAAGTGTTTGATAAAGAGGATGTTTTACAGGAAACAATTATCATTAAAGTTAAAAAGACAGGTCAAACACCAGAAAAAGTAACCATCACTTCCTCGCAATCGAACAATGATTTTGATAATCTCACTTCCTTAACTGTGCCATATGGCTTAGTGGTTTCGGGAGAGGATTATTATGTGTATTTAGTGACAGATGAAAATGAAATTTCAGTGTTGGAACGATTACATAGATTTGATAAAACATTGCCAGATATTGGACTGAAAATGAAAACGGGATTGACAGTTGATTTTCGTAATCGTGAAATACTTCGTGATGATGCAGAGGAAGGCGCAATTCCACTCTTTTATTCGCAGCATATTAAACAAGGAGAAGTGCAGTTTCCTATTCAGAAAGAACACGAGTATGTGGTGACGGATCAAAAGGGACTAATGCAGGATAACCGAAATTATTTATTTGTCAAGCGTTTTACAGCAAAAGAAGAACGGCGCAGATTGCAGTGCGGTGTATATTTATCAAAGAAATATCCACAGTATAAGAAAATCAGCACACAGAACAAGATAAATTTTGTGGATGGATTGATAACGGAAATGTCAGAGTGCCTTGTGTATGGATTATATGTAATTTTTAATTCTACTCTTTA
>CAMWXA010000485.1 GCA_947178035.1 uncultured Lachnospiraceae bacterium
ATCCTCCTCTGCAAGCGGCAGAAGCACATTAAACACATCGCCCTCTACCCTGCCGATCACAGCATGATTCAATCCTGCTTCTTCCACCTTGGCCTTGAGAATTTCAGCTACTGTCACGATCAGCCGATCACTCTCCTCCTCACCGAAATTGTTGTCGACAAACCGCCAGTCATTGATATTGACACAGATAGCCGCCGTTGGTACTACTTCACGATCTGCAAGTTCCTTCATCTGGCTGATAAAATGATTCCTGTTCAGCACACCCGTAAGCGGATCGTTCTGTCCGGAATACTGTGCCTGAGCGGCATCCTTTTCCAACTGCTGCTCCAGTTCCTCGATATAGATAGCCTGCTCACTTACCAGATAGGATTTCTCACTATGATTCTCCAATGTCGCAATATATGCTCCAAGAATTTTGTCTGCCGCCTCAGAATTCTCCGCTGCCACATGGTCGTACTTTGCATAAATATGACACACCGTCCTGCCCTTCACGCGAATTTTGCTGCCGGGCTTATTGACTACATCAGGCACAAAATCACCGAAATCGCCGATTGTCATAAGGATATTCCCATGTCTGTCCGTCATCAGTGTGTCCAGTCCAAAACATTCCTGGAACTGTGTCAGCATCATTTTTGCTGTGTCCAGATCAAATAAATCTTTTGGAAAATAATTCTTACTGTTCTGTTCGATTCTCTCTACAAATGCTGTTGTCTTTTCGTTCATTGCTCCTCTTTCTCCTTCCACTCTTTTCAGTAATTAACAGTATACCGTTTAATCAGGCTACTGTCTATCCTTTTTATTGCACATAATTGACTATATGCTCATTGCTGTTCGCTCCATTCCGGTAACAGTACTCAAACACGCTCTAACATAAAAGAAACCGATCGATAATCTCCACAATCCCATCATGATTATTGTCGTGTTCTGTAATGTAATCCGCATATTCCTTCACAAGCGGGCTGCCATTCACCATACATACCCCGACTGTGGCCGCCTCAATCATTGTGATATCATTTTCCTCGTCTCCCGCCGCAACGGAGTTCTTGATGTGGACAGGAATCGCGCTGCACAGATTCCGAAGCGCATTCCCCTTTCCTGCCCTTTTATTGTAAAATTCAAGATAACGGGAACTTGAAAACGCACAGGTAATATCCTTTGCAAACTCTGAATCCTCTATCTCCCTGCGCAGATCCTCCAGCCGCGACCTGTCGTCAATGTCGATTGCAAGCAGTTTAAACGGTGCATGATTAAGCGCTTTCGTCAGATTTGTTTCAACTTTATAAGGCATTTTGACTGCTTTCTTGTAAAAGGCAAGCTCCTTGTCCTCCGCACAGCTTATAATATGGGTATCCGTGTAGGTCTGAATATGAATTCCTCTTTTGATGGCCATGTCAAAAATTGCCTGCGCTGTCGGCAGCGGCACATCGTACTGCTCTATGACAGAATTGTCTGTGCAGTTATAAATAACTGCACCATTATATGCCGCCACGTAGACTTTCCCCACGGAATCACTTCTCTGTATATCAAGCACCTCTAACACATCGAGAATACTGTTCACTGCCCTGCCGCTTGCCAACACAAAATGATTTCCTTTTGACAGCATTTCTATGATTTTGTTTCTTGTATTTTCTGATATCTCTTTCTCCGCATTGAGCAGCGTATCGTCAAGGTCCGTAAACAGTATTTTGGTGTTCAGAGCCTTTTTCATATCGGCGAGAAGTCCATCTGGCACGAAAAGCTTTCCATAACCGACTGCAAGGTCCAGCCCCGGTTTGTTCGCACCGTGAAAATCCGAACCGCCGCTTGGCAGTAGATCGAATTTCTCTGCCAGCGCACGCATCTGTTTTTCCTCTGACGGCGTGTAGGTGCTGTAACAGCACTCGATTCCCATGAGGCCTGCATTTTTTAACCGCCTCACCAGCACATCAAGCTGCTCACGCCCAAGTTTGTACAGCGTGGGGTGTGCCAGAATCGGTATCCCTCCAGCTCTCAGCGTCACATCGATCACTTCCTCCGGCGTCACCTTCTCGCGATGGACAAAATATGGTGTATTGTCCCCAAGATACCTTTCAAAGGCCTCACTCCGGCTTTTCACATAGCCTTTATCCAGCAGAAAGGCGGCGTAGTGCGCCCTTGTGATCACCGCACCTGGAAATGCGTCCAGAAGCGCCTCATATGTAATATCGATGCCTGCACCGCGCAGATTCGCACACAGCTTATGATTTCTGTCTGTCCTCGACTGCTTAAAACGCGTCAGATACTCCAAAAAGACAGGCGACATATGATCAATAAACAATCCAACGATGTGCACGTCACGATTGTTGTACTCTGTCGAATACTCTATTCCAGGAATTACTTCAATTGGTTTCCCTTTCGCATACTCCATCATTTCATCCAGCCCGTCCACTGTGTCATGGTCTGTGAGCGCCACCGCACACAGGCCTTTTTTGACAGCATAGTCCACCAGCTCACTGGGCGTAAGCGTCCCATCAGAACAGCGCGAATGCACATGCAAATCTACAAATCCCATCTCGAACTTCTCCTTATACTCCCTATCGGCAGCAGCCTGTAATAATAAATCATAATCTCTAATGAAAAAAGACAGTATAACTGCCTCTTTTCCATAAAACCTTGTAAAGAACTGTCCCTGAGCACTTACTCCCCGCCGCTCTCGTCCTCTGCCTCCGCAGTGTACACAGAAGTCCTTTTTCTCGCCATCTCGTCACTTGCAAGGTACTCATCATAAGTCGTAATCTTGTCGATCAGTGTGCCGTCCGGCAAAATCTCCATGATGCGGTTCGCCGTCGTCTCCACAAACTGATGGTCGTGGCACGCGAACATCGCCATGCCGGGGAACTTGATCAGTCCGTTGTTGAGCGCTGTGATGGACTCCATATCCAGATGGTTGGTCGGCTCGTCGAGAATCAGACAGTTTGCTCCGCTGATCATCATCTTGCTCAGCAGACAGCGCACCTTCTCACCGCCGGAGAGCACCTTTACCTTCTTCACGCCGTCCTCACCCGCAAAGAGCATACGCCCTAAGAAACCGCGCACATACGTGATATCATCCACCGGCGAATAGCCCATCAGCCAGTCCGCGATCGTGTAGTCGTTGTTAAACTCATTCGTCGGATCCTTCGGAAAATAAGCCTGCGAAGTCGTGACACCCCACTTGTAAGTGCCCTCGTCCGGCTCCATCTCCCCCATCAGAATCTGAAACAGCGTCGTCTTGGCAAGCTCGTTTGCACCCACAAACGCGACCTTGTCCTCACGTCCTAAGATAAAGTAAAT
>CAMWXA010000486.1 GCA_947178035.1 uncultured Lachnospiraceae bacterium
GTCTTATACATGCTCTAACTTCACATATTTATTGTAAAAATCCTCGACGAGCAGAGGCTTGTCAAAATAATAGCCCTGGAGCAGCTCTGCCCCCGCTTTGTTCACAATCCCCATAATGGTCGTGTTCTCGACCCCCTCTGCGCAGACAATAATGCCAACATTATTGCAGAAAGAAATAATAAACTCAATCAGTTTTCTTTCCTTGTCTGTGCCAACTACCGATTTGATCATTGTGTGATCCAGTTTTACAATATCTGTCGGTATATCCTTTAGTACTGCAAGCGACGCATAGCCAGTGCCAAAATCATCAAGCGCTATGCCAATACCTTGATCTTTAAATTTCTGAAGCCGCTCTGTCAGCTCATCAATGCGCCCGATTCGGCAGCTCTCTGTCAATTCGAGCACAAGGCGCTCTGGCTCAATACCATACTCCTTCAACTTACCGACTGTGTAGTCCACCAGCCCATCATCCTGCAGCTGAATATAAGAAACATTGACATGAATCTTCTCGATGGGATTGTCTCCCCTGGCATCCCAATCCTTGAGGTTTCTTAACACCTGGTCGATAATCCATTGTCCGACTGGAATGATAAATGCGGTATCTTCGAGAATGGGAATAAACTCCATCGGTCCGATCCCCGGAAATCGCTCATCGCTCCATCGAAGAAGCGTCTCGCAGCTAGTTCCTTTTCCAGTTCTGGAATCTATAATCGGCTGCATCACAATCGAGAACCCTTGGAAATTGTCATTGACACTCTCACAGATGGCATCTCTAAGCCGCAGCACCCGCGTCTTCTTCAGATACATTTCCTCCGAGTAGAGAGACAGACTTGTCATGCCTGCGCTCCTGGCATTTTCCAGCGCCACAAGCATATTACTCATAATCTGGTCAAAGCAGTTTCCATCCTGGGGAAACAGGACTGCCCCTGCTCTAAAATCGAGGTAAATCGAATTGTTTCCAGTATTCAACGCGGAAAAAATCTGCCGGATCTTCTCGATCTCTTCTGCCACAGTCTCAACGGTTCCGTCCTCCATCAGAAATATAAAATCAGAATCATCCTTGCGATAGATGCGTGTTCCCTGCGCGCTGATTTCCAACAGCTTACGGGCGATCGTATGGAGTATCTTATCGCCATAGGAATACCCAAACTCATCGTTAATCCGCTGAAAATTATTCAGTTCAACCACGACTGCTGCACCACTTTTGTTATCGCGCAGCAATCTGTCAGTATCTTTGTGAAATTCCCGTATCGTCCGTAACCCTGTAACAGGATCAATTTTGTTCCTGACGCCCAGATTGATGACAAATCCAGCAAAAAAGTCCATCTGTCCCTCGTCATCGTATGTCATGTATCCCTTACAATTTACCCACACATATTCGCCATCCGCATTGCAAACCTGGCAGTCTGCATCATAGTTTGCACTGACGTGGTTTGCCATATCCTCAAAAGCCTTCCTGCAGGCTGCCTTATCATCCGGATGAATCCGCTTTAACCACTCACTGTCAGCCGGATAAAGAATCTCGCGCTCCAATCCAAAATACTCCACAGCGCCTTTTGACCACCTTACCGTATTCTCCTTCATATTGCTGGCAAAGAAAAAGATCCTGTCCGATGACTGCGCCAGTGTGTCAAACAACTTCGAATCATAACCATTCATTATGTCATTAAAACCCATAATTCTCATCCTCTTAGAAAATTAATCACATGCGATACCAGAACCATTTCAGGCCGCATGTCTTCTCTTTATGAAAGTACCCTTTCCTCTCATATATAATTGTATAAAATCTTTCCAAAATAATACATGTATACAGTAATACTTTATTATTATAACGTAAAATGGGTTGAAACTCAATCAAGTAAACGACTTTTTTTGTGAATAATTGGTCAAATGTTACTGGAACGAAGTGAACAGTAACGGTCAAGTAGTTTGCTGCCATTCACTCCACTTTCTCAAAATGTTGGTAATCCTTGCTGCTGTTCCACGCCCCGCCCCAGCTGAATCCATGCTCTATAAAGACTCTGTAGCACAGGTCATTCTTGTCAATTTTATAGGGAAAATCAGCGCTGCGGTCCGCATAAGGCACAGCGTTGTCCGGCGAAATCTGCTCTTTGCCGCCGCTCGTCCGCACATAGGGATTGTACAGCGGGTTGATGTCTATGGCACAGCCGTAGGAGTGATTTGACAGCGTCGTCCGGCCAGGCACTGTCCTGTAGTTAAAGCAGGACGTGTTGTTGTCCGCCATCGACACTTCGTCATCCGCGTCGTATTCGTCGATGAGGCGTATCTTCTCAATCGGATACTGGTTTTCGTACAATTCATAAAAAATCTCTACCAGATCCTGCGCAACCGACTGGTTGCAGATCAGTTCACCCTCCTGAATCTGCGCCTGAAAATCATAGTGGAGCACATGAACATACGCCAGGTCCTCATAGGAAATCTGCAGCGGCTCATCTGTGTCAGGATAGGATTTTCCGGTGATGCGCGCCTTGATTTCATCTGTCAAAGCAGTGTAATAAAAGCTGTCTGCCGCATCTGATATAGAGCGCTCCTTGTCAGACTCCTCCGCCCCGTCAGAATTTGTACCCAAACTATCTGCGTCAAACAGGTCTGTTGTCTCTGTATCAGATGTGCCTGCACCCAACATATCTGTCTCCGAAAGTGTTGTCTCGAAATCATCTGTCCCAAAATCGTAATCTCCGCCATCAGCCACCGTCTCTGTCATACTCTGCGCGCTTTCACTGACCGACTCCTCTGAGCGCTCTATTTCCGTTTCGATTTCTGTTTCGATTTCTGAAGCATCCTTTTTCTGACACCCCGTCAAAATATATGTTATGGCAAAAAACAATACAATTCCATTCAATTTTCTTTTCATATTCACACTCCTCCTAATATCGTACCCAACAGCCAGTCGGGACTTTTCCCTCTTTAGAGCCCTACATCGGCAACACCACCACAAAGGCCATGCCGTCCGTCTCGCGCTCGGCAAAAATCTCACCACCCATCTTGTGCATGATTTCCCTGCAGATATAGAGTCCCAGCCCGTTTCCCTGCTGCCCTCTCGTGTTTTCCCCGCGAAAAAAGCTGTCAAACAAGTGCACAAACGATTTCTCCGAAACTGGTTCACCTGTATTAAACACTCTGACAAGCTGGCAATAATCCTCCTCATAAAATGAGATATGAATCGAACACCCATCCCCGTATTTGAAAGCGTTAGCAAAAAGATTCTCAAACACTTCAAACAGGCGGTGTATATC
>CAMWXA010000487.1 GCA_947178035.1 uncultured Lachnospiraceae bacterium
ACACACAACCGCCCCAAATAAAATGTTCGCATAGATAACAGCATTGATTCCCATCCCCAGCTGAAGTGCCGCGTACAGAAATACAACGTGAATGACAAGTGAAATCGCTGCGTTTCGCACAGGGAGCTTCATTCTGTTGATTCCTTGAAGCACACCGTTTGTCAGCGTTGACACAGCAAAAAATACTACAGACAGTGAGCCCACATGAAGCATATCGACTGCCATGTCAACCTCCCCCGTAAACAGCATGGAGATAATCGGCCTTGCAAGTACTGCCAGCCCCACCGCACTTGGAAATGCAACAATCATCGTAAAACGCATTGCCTGTCCAATCTTTTCCCTCGCACGCCCATACTCCTGATGCACCATCAACTGTGTCAGCACTGGGACGATGGAGGAACACATCGCATTGGCAAGCGCAATTGGAACATTGACGAGCACTTTATATTTTCCGGTATACACTCCCCAGATATCTGTTTTGACATCACCGAGACCTTTCTGTATCATGATGGAGCCAAATATCTTGGTATCAACCACATCACTTATATTGTAGACTGTGGTACTCATAAGCACTGGCACAATGGTCAGAATTATCAGCTTAAAAATCTGTGGATAGCCATCAACCCTTCCACTCGCATCGCGCATGCTGCGCTTTTTTGTCCCTTTTCGATACAGCATGTACACCATCATAAGAAACAGCAGTCCAACCGCGGACCCGAGCACTGGACCAATCGATGCGCCTGCAGCACCATATGCGGGTGCATAGTCCTCATTGTGAAGGAGAGCGCCAACCTTATCACCATATTGATATAGAATATAAGTTCCAGAAATGCTGCCGATCAACACAAAAATCTGCTCTAAGATCTGTGAGACAGCAGTCGGCATCATCGTTCCAAGTCCCTGAAAATATCCTCGAAATACACCCATAACTGAAACAGTCAGTAACGCTGGTCCAAGAACTTTGAGTGCCAGGGCACCCATTGGCTCCTCCATAACATACTTGGCGAGAAAGTCTCCCAGAAACTCACAGACAAGAAACGTGATCCCCCCCATAGTCAACGCAAAAATCATCGCACACTGAAATACCCTCTGTGCACTTTTGTATTGCCGCTTGCTCATCTTGGACGACACAACCTTCGACACTGCCAGCGGCAGGCTGTAGCAGGATATAATCAGCATAATGGAATACACCGAGTATGCCGCAGCATAATATCCGTTTCCCTTGTCTCCAAAGATATGCTGCATAGGAAAACGTCTCGCTATCCCTATAATTCTGGAAAGAATACCCGCCATCGCAAGGATTCCCCCCTGAACAATAAAATTAGACTTCTTTTTCTTCATTTGACTGCTCTCCTTGGCCTACTTTTCTCTCGTTATCCCCAACCTGTCCAATATCTCCTCCTGCTTTCGCTCCATCACTGCTGCCTCTCCGGCCTCCATATGGTCATATCCAAGCAGATGAAGCATACTGTGCGCGATCAAAAATGCGTATTCCCGCTTGACCGAGTGTCCATACGCTTGCGACTGCTCATACACCTTATCAACCGATATGACAATATCACCGAGACACAATTCTCCGTTCTCAGGGTCAAAGTAGTCTTCTATACTGTCTTCAATCGCCGAAAAGTCGGCTGGATTTTCATAGTCCACATTGGGAAAAGACAACACATCCGTCGGTTGGTCTATCCCCCGATACTCCTTGTTCAGCTCGTGAATCCCCTCATTATCTGTAAGAAGTACATTTACCGACACCTCATAAGGACATTTCTCATAGTCCAGTGCCTCCACAATTACTTTTCCTGCCACTTCCTCCACATCAAAAGGAAGCGTCCTGTCTGTCTCACTCTCTACGTAAAAAGTCATCGTACAATTTTTCTCCTGTATCCATTTTATCAATTCCATCGCAATCTGACTGAATTCATTTCCCCTAAAACACTGCCTTGCCCAAGCAGGCTTATGCTCTATTATTTTCGAAATGATGTACTACTCTTTTTCGGGCGCAGCTCGTTTTTGCGGATACCCTTAGCCTGGCTATTGTTCAATCGGCTCTCATAGTCTTCATAAGCCTTGACGATCTTCTGCACAAGAGGATGTCTCACAACATCACGGCTTGTCATCCTTACAAACGCAATATCACTGATTTTGCCAAGCACCTTCTCTGCCACATCCAGTCCAGACTGCGTTCCAACTGCCAGGTCCTTCTGCGAAGCATCGCCCGTCACAATCACCTTGGAGCCAAACCCGATGCGCGTCAAAAACATCTTCATCTGCGCCGGCGTCGTGTTCTGTGCCTCGTCTAGTATAATGTAGGCATTGTCGAGCGTCCGCCCGCGCATATAGGCAAGCGGGGCTACCTCAATCAGTCCCTTTTCCATATTTTTCTGGAAGCTCTCTGCTCCCATAATCTGATACAGTGCATCATACAGGGGTCTTAGATAGGGATCTACCTTGCTCTGCAAATCCCCTGGCAAAAATCCGAGCTTTTCACCTGCCTCTATGGCCGGGCGCGTCAAAATGATGCGCTCCACCTCATGATTTTTAAAGGCTGTGATTGCCATCGCCATCGCAAGATAGGTCTTTCCTGTCCCCGCTGGCCCCAAGCCAAACACAATCATCTTATCCCTGATAGCATCAATATATTTCTTCTGTCCCAGTGTCTTTGGTTTGATCGGTTTGCCGGATATGGTATGGCAGATGCACTCCGAATCAATCGTCAAAAGTGCATCCTCATCCCCCTCGTGTGAAAGTTCCAAAGCGTACGATACATTCTGTTCCTGTATTCTATTGCCTCTCCGGGAAAGCTCTACCAGTTCCTTCACAAGCTTTGCCGCCTTATTGACTGCTGTCTGTTCTCCGCTGATACGCACTTCACCATTTCGATCTGTTATAATAACCTGCAGATCGTCCTCAATCTGTTTGATATATGCATCATGGCTGCCAAAGAGATTCTGCATATGTTCTGCTTCGATCTGCATTCCAATCTGAAAATCTGCCAATGTCTCATTACTCCTTTGTCTAATTTGTCTCATTTTCCTGAGCAGCATCCATTGGGATCTCTACTGTCTCACCGGTCTTTTTGATCACCAATAAACTTCCATATAATTCCATTCCGCTGCTGCTCTTTTCCATTTTAACATTTTTTTCAACAATTTGTACCCCTTTTTGCTGTAAACCTAAAATAAATTTTTCGAAATTTTCCGATAATTTATCTTTCATCTCCTCTTCTGTGTAGGTAAAATACTGAACATAGT
>CAMWXA010000488.1 GCA_947178035.1 uncultured Lachnospiraceae bacterium
AGAAAGCATAAATACAGCGTAAATATCCTTGCTCAGGACCATAGGCGGATTATTGGAAAAACCTGAGATAATATATCGGTATTCGACGCCGGCCGCATCGCGGATCACGAGCGGACTGCCGATATCAAGTCCGAGTTCTTTCTTTACATTTCCGCTTACGAGTATTTCCTGCTCCGTCTGGGGGTAAGAACCCTCTGAGAGATTACCGGCGTAGATTTCTGTCAGGAGAGGTTCCTCGCTTCCGCAAATGACAACATCCTTATCATTGATTGTGTACCCCATATCCAGACGGTAATTCAAAGTTCCATAGCAGGTGAGCACTTTGACGTCAGGGCGCGCGGCGATCAGCGCAGCGGTCTCGTCGCTGATTTTGCTCAGCGCGATATGCCAATTGCCGTCCTCTTGCCTGGTCTTGATCAGCTGGCTTCGGATATACATGTCCGCCATGCCAAAGATTGCAGTCACGAGAAAGACCGACAGAAAAATGCAGAAGACAGACATGCGGTTTTGCTTTCTGTGCGCTCTGGTGTAGCGCGGCACGAGTTCAAGATAATTTTTCATCTCTGAAAGCATCTCCTTTCCCGTCCGTCCTGCCCAAATCGGTGAGCATTCCGTCCGCCACGCGCAGCACGCGGTCTGCCGCTGCCGCCAGACTGTTGTTGTGCGTTATCATCAGAATGGTCTGCTGATAACGTCTGGATGCCTTTATGAGCAGGTCGAGCACCTCCTGCGAGTTTTTGCTGTCCAGATTGCCCGTCGGTTCGTCGGCTAAGATCAGCTTCGGCCTGGTGATGAGGGCACGCCCGATAGCGACGCGCTGCTGCTGGCCGCCGGACAGCTGTCTCGGCAGATGGTGACGTCTGTCCTTTAGCCCCAGGATTTCCAAAGTCTCCTCGACAACGGCAGGATCGGGCCGGCAGTAGTCGAGCAGAAGCGGAAAAATAATATTCTGCTCGACATTCAGCTCTGCAACAAGCTGAAACGACTGAAAGATGAAGCCGATATTGCGCCTTCTGAATATTGTGCGTGCCTCCTCCTTCATCGCAAAAAGCTCATTTCCGTCGATGAGAATTTTTCCGGAGGAAGGGGCGTCCAGAGCGCCAATGCAGTTCAGGAGCGTGCTTTTGCCGGATCCGGATTCGCCCACTACCGCGCAGAATTCGCCCTTATCAAGCGTAAACGATACGTTCTTTAATGCGTGAACCTGCACTTCACCATTGCCGTAAGTTTTACATAGATTGTGTACTTGTAAGATTTCCATTTGTAACGTTCCTTTCATAACATTTTAAATGATTGCGTGACATTCAGTCTGGTTCATGTCAGCTCCCTATTATCTTATCAGGTACATCTTACAGCCAGATGAATTTAAGCTTACATTTTTGTAAGGAGCTGTCATGAAATAACTTTTCATGACAGCTCCTAATGATAATAGAACGAATGAATCATTTGGATTTATACTGGCAGCAGCAATGTAAAGGTTGTCCCAACATGTAGTGTGCTTTGCAGGGAAATCATGCCGCCCTGCCCCTCTATGATGGATTTTGCAAGCGGCAGTCCCAGACCGATTCCTGGTGTGTCCGATGACTGGCTGCTCCGATAAAACCGCTTGAAGATATGATGGATATCTTCCGGGGCAATGCCGCTGCCATTATCAGAGATCCGGATTATTCCGGTAAACGGAGATATCTCCCAAGTGATGCGGACAGTGCCATTGGCGTGCATATGATCCAGGGCGTTTTTGACGATGCTGCTAATCGCTTCACTCGTCCATGCTGCGTCACAGGAAAGCAGATCTGTGTCAGAGCCGTCTAGCATAATTGTCTTATTTTCGGCAAGAGCACGGGTTGTCAATTCGCTGACTGCATCGGAAATCAATTCAGAAAGGCTGCAGATTTTTTTCTCAAACACAACATTACCCGCGTCCAGTCTCGTAATCTTGAGCATGGACTGGATTAGCTGCTCCATGCGCTTTAGCGCCAGTCCTGTCTTTGCCGCAAACTTCTGTATGACGGCAGGCGTGTCATACTCGTTTTCCATAATTTCCTGATACATGGACAGCGCTGCCAGCGGAGTCTTTAGCTGATGGGAGATATCAGAGATTGTATTTCGCAGAAAAATCTTTGCTTTCTGATCCGTCTCGTTCTGCGCCTGCAGCATGGTCGCAAGCCGGTCCACGGAGGAGAACAGCTGGTACAAAGCGCCCTCGCTGGTCTGCGGCAGCCGTTCCGTGTGCAAGCCGTTGATGTAATGTTCAATGATAGTGGAGGCGCGGCGGTACACATTTTCTCTATAGTGAAAAAACAGGAGGCTCCCGCCAAGGAGTAGGAGACATATAGGAAGAACCACAGTCAGTGCAGAAAAAATGGCATGCTTTTGAAAATCGTGAAGATGAGGCAGAAACTGAGTCTCTAAAGCGGGGCGGAGTCCCATTTTTTGGAGAAGCGCAAAACCTTTATGAGAGCGCACAGTATCTGTGGCAGTGAGTGCTTTGACAATGATATTTTCGGAAACGCCCTGCTCGATTAACGAGGAGGCAACCGCTTCATCGTGAGCCAGAAGCATGGTTTTGGCAGAGCCTGTCATACAGTAGCAGAACAAGACAGCAGCCGTTAAGAGAACAAATATGTGTCCCGACAGAAAAGCACAGTACCGCCGGATTGATTTATCCTGCATAAAACGAAAACATGTTGTGTCCATCATTTTTCCTCCTAAATGACAACATCAGATTATGGAATCCAGCGATAGCCAAATCCGCGCGCAGTAACCAGATGTTCTGGCTGGGACGGATCGGTCTCAATCTTCTCGCGGAGCCGCCGTACATATACGGACAATGTGTTGTCATCGACGTAATCGCCCGCATTATCCCACAGCTCATCGAAAATAATCTCCCTCGTGACAACCCTGTCTGCGTTTCGCACGAGCAGGCAGAGCAGCCGGTACTCTGAACGCGTCAGGTCAAGGGGATTACCGTTCAGCGTCACACGGCTTGCTGTGAGGTCAATCACAAGGCTGCCGGAATGCAGACAATTGACAGGTTTTGTTTGAAAAGAACTTTTTGGCGCTGCTTCCTGTGAAAAAGCTGTCTCTTCCCGTTGGTTAAAACATGCGCGCCGCAGCAGTGCGCGGATTCGGGAGCATAGTTCCCCAATCTTGAAAGGTTTTGTGATATAGTCATCTCCGCCGCCGTCAAGTCCTCGGATAACATTGACCTCCTCGTCCGATGCAGTGAGAAAAATAATAGG
>CAMWXA010000489.1 GCA_947178035.1 uncultured Lachnospiraceae bacterium
CATACATCATAAAAGGCTTTGAAGTTTGAGCGGTAATTTTTCTACAGTTCCTAAGAATATTTCAGAAACAGATATGAAATACTTTTTGAATAAAATTGGTGCGATACATAAAAGAACAACAGGGTCCCACATGCAGTTTACAATAGATAATATTCCGGAATTGATAAATATTCAGCCCAAGAATGGGAAAATTAAGCCGTATCAGGTAAAAGAAATAAGGAATATCGTCAACAAATACAAGCTTGGTGAGGGAGGGAAATGAGATGGCATATAATAAAATGTTTTATTGGAGTAATGATGATGAAGCTTACATCACAAATGTTCCAGCATTGCCCGGCTGTATGGCAGATGGAGAGACGATTGAGGAATCACTCGAAAACGCAGATATTATGATTGACGAGTGGATTAGTCTTGCAAAAGAATTAGGAAGAGAGATTCCGGCAGAAGATTTTGAGAGAATGGAATCTACGAATCCTACGTCAGTCGAAGTGGCATCTTATATTCTTGAACGGTTGAATGCGATTGATACCTGGACACTTCAAAAATTAGTATATTATTGCCAGGCGTGGTGTCTTGGAATTTACAAGACAAAGTTTATCAACGATACCTTTAAAGACTATGCGAATGGACCAGTAAACAAACGATTATTTGATACACACAGGGGAAGACGAATTGTAAGAAAAGATGATTATCAGTCAACACATTCTTTTTCAGATTCCGAAAGAAGACATATGGAAAATGTGATTGCAACATATGGGAACGAGGATGGAGATACGCTCAGACGATACACTCATAGTGAAAAGCCATGGCGAGAAACAAGAGGTGCTCTCCATGATGGGGAGAGCGATAATAAGGATATTGCTGATGAACTCATGATGGAATACTATCACAATTGATTTTTGAATGTCGAAGAGATGTCCTGAAATATGGGGCAGCTTTAAAAGTAGGCAGCTTCGGTTCATGGTTTTCAGGCGGAGAGAGACAGCGGATAGCTTATGAACAGTTCCTTAGGGACAACATGATATCAAAATAACAGCGTAAAGGCGCATGGAACAGTATTTGTAAACCATGCGTCTTTTTTTGTGCCAAAAAGGAACATACGTTCCGGCTCGTAGCAGCTCCAATATCGATTAAATTACCTCAAGTGCACTGTGCCCAGTCAAAGCCTTTATTATCTTCCATCCCTCACGCTGATGCTCCAAATTCTTCTCAACCGGGACAAAACCCAGGTCCATGTACACCTTACAGGCCAGCCATGTATTCGTCTGTGTAGGTATTTTAGCGCGCGCATGTCCTAATTGATTCATGATCCGGAGTACATATGTTATCAGCGGTTTTGACAGTCCTTTTCCCTGATATTCCCGCTTGACAGCTACCCAGTGAAGCCAGCCGTCATTGGACGGATCGCGCCCGTAAATGTTATAGAATGCGGTAGCGGTAGCTATTTTTTCACCTTCATTCGTTTCTATAAAAAACATTCTGTTTGGAAGTTCTTCAAGCTTTGCAGCATAATAGCGATTCCATGCCTCTAATCCCTGCTCGTAACTCACAAATTCTTTGGCGGATAGTTCAATATCAATCCATGCATCTCTGTCACCGTCTGTATAGGCGGCGAAACGGAAGCCTTTGGGAAGTTCATATTGCGGCACTTTGGTAATATCATTTTCCAGTAAAAGTTCATAATAGCATATTCTCTCATCATGATTGTCATATCTGACAGCATCAATCTCCGGCAGACGGGAGTTCAGGGCTTCTTTTACTTCTTTTTCGATGGTTTTGATGTACTTTATTCGATTGATCGTGTTTCTTACCTCAGAAATTCCCAGGACTCGTTCTGCCTCGTCAGCACATGTGCCAAGTGCCCTTTGAATGTTATATGCTAACCATTCTACCCAGGTATATGCCAATCCAAATACATCACAATACGCCCGAAAACAATTGTCATACACGGCCAGATAACCGTCAAAAAATGCAGCCATCTTTTCAATGTCTATGCTGCATGTTGTAATTCCTGCCCATTGCAGCGCCAGTTGAAGTGCGTGCGATATTGGATTGTCATAATCAAGGCATTCCAAATCAATTACCCACGGATTGTCGTTATCCCACATGATATTTTTGGGGTCCATATCCCCGTTGGAAACACACATGATATGCGGCAGAGCGGCTCTTGCTATGTTCAATTCCTTCTCAGCATAGATTAGCAGTTGTACATTGTCAGCCAGAACAGAGGCAATCTCACTTTTCTCATCGTTTGCTTTCCGCACATACTCCTGCCAGTTCACTTTACTTACTTCTGGCTCTTTGTGAGCACAATTCCGAGGGTCAATTGCATGAATCCTGCCGAGAATATTTCCGGCGATACGACACATTTCACTTGAAATATGATTCCAGTCAGTGATATGACCATTCTGCCAATGGAATATATAGAAATAGTTTCCCTCTATATGCTGCATTTTTTTACCGAGAACTGTTATCGCTGGTACGACAGGGATATCTTCTCTTTCCAGAAGACATTCGATTTCCTCTGCGCGTTTGTAATTGTCGTGTACGCCTTCTCTGCGCATGATTTCCGGATTAAGGTGTTTCACCGCATATAAGCCGGAATCTGTCCGTACTCTGTACATTCTATGCATAAAACCGCCAGATACAGGCTCAATTGGAGCAATGACAGCGCCCAGCCCGCATTGTATCATTAAGTCCGCAATCAATTTGTCTATTACATCGTCTTTCAATGTTTTTCCTCACTCTGCATATAAAAGTTATGATTCACCTTGCCGTCTAGGCGGCGTGAATCATGTGACACATTGTTCAAAGCTTCCGTTCGATTATATCGTATGTTTCAATTGTTTTCAACACATAATTGTGCTATAATTGTGTCAAAAAAGTTATAGGTGAACGTGGCCGGTATGTTTCATCAGCTGGAAAAATATCGGAGAGAGATGGAGATATCATAATGAATATATCAGTCAGAAACGAGCAGGAAAAAGACTATCGAATCGTTGAGGAAATTACAAGGGCAGCATTTTCCTATCCTGAAAGAATTGAAAGAGGAGGCATTGGCTGTCCCTACGAACACTGGATGGTTCATGAGCTGCGGAAACGCGATGGTATTCCCGCACTAAGTCTGGTTGCGGAGATGGATGAGATGCAATTGCAGGGTTCGCAGAGCGGTTTTGGCCGCCGTATTGTTGGACATATTATCTGCAGCAAGGCGGAAGTGAGAACCATAGAC
>CAMWXA010000490.1 GCA_947178035.1 uncultured Lachnospiraceae bacterium
CCCCCCCCCCCCCCCCCCCCCCCCCCCCCCCCCCCCCCCCCCCCCCCCCCCGCCAAAAATATAACTTCCGTGGAAGGATGTGCCGCATGAGAATAGGGTATTTTGCAGATGGCCCATGGGCACACAAGGCATTTGAGAAAATAGTGATGGATGATTCCATTGAAATTGCATTTATGACAGTCAGGTATGACAGGAAAGATGAAGTACTAATAAATCTGGCAGACAGATATAGGATTCCAGTTGAATTAGATAAAAATATAAATTCTCAAAAATTTAAGGACACAGTGAGAAGTTATAATGCAGATTTGTTCGTATCGATGTCCTTCGACCAGATATTTAAGACAGAAATGATTCATCTTCCTAAATATGGGACAATCAACTGCCATGCAGGCAAGCTGCCATTCTACAGAGGGAGGAATGTCCTGAACTGGGCACTGATTAATGATGAAAAGGAATTTGGTATAACTGTTCATTACATGGATACAGGAATTGATACAGGGGACATTATATTGCAGGAAAGTTATCCGATTACAGATAACGATGATTATGGGACGCTCCTGGAAAAGGCATATGATGGCTGTGCAGCTGTACTTTATAAAGCGATAAAGATAATCCAGTCAGGACAGGTAAATACTATCAGACAGAATGACATAGACCCAGTGGGGACATACTGCGGGATGCGTGTGGAAGGTGATGAAATTGTTAACTGGAACGGGAGCAGCAGGGAAATATTCAATTTCATAAGAGCGTTGTGTATTCCGGGACCGCAGGCAGTATCGTGGATCAAAGGCAATAGAATCGCGATAAACAGGGCAAAAATGGTGGAAGGCGCACACCGGTATAAAAACATACCAGGACAGGTCATTGGGAAAACCGCGGACGGGATACTGGTAAAAACAGGCGATACAATGCTGGAAGTCACAGAGTATACATATGCCGGAAAAGTAAAGGTGGGAGACAGGTTACAGAATCATGAATAAGATATTTATCATAGCAGAAGCAGGGGTCAACCACAATGGTGACATGGAGACTGCAAAAAAGTTAATAGACGCAGCGGACGAAGCAGGGGCAGATGCGGTCAAGTTCCAGACTTTTAAGGCAGAAAACATGGTGTGTAAAACGGCAAAGAAGGCCGAATACCAGCTTAAAACGACAAATCAGTCAGAAACACAGTATGACATGCTCAAAAAACTGGAACTGACAGAGCAGATGCATAAGGAGCTGATGGAATATTGTGATAAGAAAAAGATTATGTTTCTGTCAACACCATTTGATATGGAAAGCATAAAGCTTCTGTCAGGGTTAGGGATGCAGATCTTTAAGATACCATCGGGCGAGATAACAAACCTGCCGTACTTACGGGAAATCGCAAGGCAGCACAAAAGGGTGCTCCTTTCAACCGGAATGAGCAGCATGAGTGAAGTGAAGACAGCAGTTGAAGTGATTAAAAGGAATGGGACAGGCCATATTACATTACTGCACTGCAATACGCAGTATCCGACGCCGGTGTCGGATGTAAACCTTCTGGCAATGGTAAAGATGCAGGAAGAACTTGGGCTTCCGGCTGGATATTCCGACCATACACAGGGAATTGAGATACCGATTGCGGCGGCAGCGCTTGGGGCGTCAGTGATTGAAAAACATTTTACTTTGGACAGGAATATGGAAGGGCCAGACCATAAAGCAAGTCTTGAACCGCATGAGTTAAAGCAGATGGTGGCGGGGATCAGGAGGACAGAGCTTGCCCTGGGAGATGGCAGAAAGCAGGCATCACCCTCAGAACGGGGGAACATAACCGTGGTGCGCAAGAGCATTGTGGCAGCAAAGCCTGTCAGAAAAGGGGAGTATTTTACGGAAGAAAATCTTACAGTAAAACGTCCGGGGACAGGGATCAGTCCCATGCAGTGGGATAAGGTAATAGGTACTACAGCAGACAGGGACTATGAAGAAGACGAGATGATTGGGATATGAAAAAAGTATGTGTAATAACAGGGACAAGGGCAGAGTACGGTTTATTGAAACCGCTGATTCAAAAAATAGATAAAGACAATGATTTGGAACTGCAGCTTGTGGCAACCGGAATGCACCTTTCGCCTGAATTTGGGCTGACATATCAGGAAATAGAGCAGGACGGGTTTGAGATAACGGAGCGGAATGAGATGCTTCTGAGCTCTGACACGCCGAACGGCATTACAAAGTCAGTCGGACTGGGAATAATCGGGTTTGCAGATATTTTTACAAGGACTGCACCGGATCTTGCAGTGATACTCGGTGACCGGTATGAAGCACTTGCGGCAGCCACGGCGGCAATGATACACAGGATACCGATAGCGCATATTCATGGCGGGGAACTGACATTAGGGGCAGTTGATGATGCTGTCAGACATTCCATAACAAAGATGAGTGTACTGCATTTTACTTCAACAGAAGCATATAGGAAACGTGTTATCCAGTTAGGGGAGGAACCGGGGAGGGTATTCAATGTAGGGGCTTTAGGAGTTGAAAATATTAAAACCCAGAAACTGCTGGATAGAAAAGAGTTAGCGGAAAGTATCTGTTTCAATCTGGACAGGCCGTATGTTATGGTAACATTTCACCCGGTAACATTGGAGAATAACACAGCAGGAGAACAGTTTGAAAACCTTTTAGGGGTATTGGACAGCATGGGGGAATACCAGGTTATATTTACAAAGGCAAATTCTGATACAGACGGAAGAATCATTAACCAGAAGATTGATGAGTATGTCAGCATAAACAGGAACAGCGCAGCGGTCTTTGCATCTCTTGGGATGACACGGTATCTGAGCGCACTAAAACACTGTGAGATGGTGATCGGAAATTCGTCCAGCGGGATTGTGGAGGCTCCTTCCTTCCATATTCCTACAGTTAATATCGGAGACAGGCAGAAGGGGCGGCTGAAAGGAAAAAGTGTAATCGACTGCGGATGCACAAAAAGAGAAATAGAAAGTGCAGTATATGCGGCGCAGGAAATGCGCAGAAAGAATACGTTGCAAAATGAAAAGAACCCATATGAGGGCAGGGACACATCAGGAACAATACTGCGCGTAATAAAGGACTGTATGAAGGAAGGAATTAATATCAAAAAGCAGTTTTGCGATACTGGATGAAGATGAAAAATAGATTCATGTACCTTGACAACTGTATACTTTACATTAGGAATGAGAATAAATAAGTGTTTGAGATTTCTTAAGAAATA
>CAMWXA010000491.1 GCA_947178035.1 uncultured Lachnospiraceae bacterium
GAGGAGGAACTGCTCTTAAAGTCTGCACGTCTGGCAATGTTGGACGCGGAGCTTAACATCTGTGCGAAACAACAGGAAACAACGTAACATTGTGCATGGTGCAGTAGCGGCGGGAGCTGTTGCTGTACCATGACACAGTAATATAGCTTCAGCAACGAAATTTATGTACAGAAAGGAAAATTGATAATGGAAAAAGTATTAGTTTTAAATTATGTAGGCAATGACAGTTTCAGCAGGCCGGTGTATGAAAATGACGGAAAATTATATGTCGATGTTGAGCCGCTTTCCGATTGTGAGCCTAATATTTGTACCAAAATGTATAATCATTTTAATGGAGAACCTGACACATCTATACAGTATATGAAACAATATGAAGGGGTAAAGATTGAATTTAATCCAAAAAGAATTGTGTGGCGATAAACCCTGTATTTCCGGTAATATCATATGGATAATAATTGTTCCCCTTTCTTTGGTGCTGGTCGATTGTATTTTACGTCGAAAACCCCGTCAAGGCTAAAATTAACGGCCTTTCAGCCCGGCCTTGACGGGGTTCCCGCCGTAAAATGTGGGGCACCCAAGCCAAAGAAAGGGAAAGTAAAGGCTGTCAGCCTCTGAAACTACTGCATTTACCGGAGCCAGGTCAAGACACTATCTTAAAGAAAGAGAGGACACTTATATGGACAATCAACCTTATATTACAGATAACAGCATTCTTCCGTGGTACGATGACCGCGTAAAAAAAGTCAGCAACGTGACACGCAGCATCAGCCGTAATACAAGCCGCATCTGTGACACGCCGAAAAAGATATATAGCTATCTGAACAAGCGCGTCTGGAAGCAGGACGCCGCCAAAAGAGCTGCTGCAATCCTCGCCTACAACAGCCTTTTTCGAGAGGTCAAAGAAAATGCCATGTTTGTCGGCCCGACGGGTTGCGGCAAAACACATATCTGGCGCTGCCTGCAAGAACTATTTCCAGACAAGATCGAAATCGTAGACGGTTCTAACATTACCGCTGATGGCTGGAAAGGTGACAAAAAATGGAGCACCCTGCTGGACTCTCCTATTATCTGTTCTGGAGAATCGGCAATCCTTGTCATTGATGAGGCGGACAAAATGCTGGCTCCGAAATATTCTTCCCATTCCGAAAATGTCAGCCAGAGTATCGCATCCGAAGGCTTGAAACTGATGGAAGGGACTATAGCGGACATCAAATCAGGCTCATTTACGTACCAGGTGGACACGTCCCGGATCAGCTTCGTGCTGTGTGGTGCATTTTCAAACAAAGCAGACGAAATTGCAAAGAACAGCAACAACGGCTGTTCTATCGGGTTCGGAGCTTTATCTCATACAGTAAAAGCTTATGACCAACCCCTTACAACACAGGATTTAATCGACTATGGCGTCATGCCGGAATTTATGGGGCGAATCCAACGGATTGTGAACCTACAGCCTATGACGCTGGAAGATTATTATAAGATCATGAACAGCGGTTGCGGGCCTGTGCGCCATATCCAAGAGCAGTATAAGGTGGAAATCCGCATGACCAAGAGCAGGCGCAGGGAACTGGCAGAAGACGCTTACAAGAATGGACTTGGCATCCGTGGGATCGAAAACCGGATACGCCAGCTTGTAGACGACGCTATCTTCGATGACTGCAATCGACAGTCTTTTGAACTATAAGACTGTTCAGGAAGGAGGAAACTATACATATGAAAATGAACTTTCAATACGATAACTACGGCAGCCTGGAGCATATTACATTCGAGGGGCTGAACGGGTGTGAAACTGTCCGTGACATGAAGAACGCGCTGGAACTTCTGAAAATAGAGAATCCGAAACGCACTTTCCAAGAAAGGGTGAGGTCTGGAGAGTTTGACGACACGCCAGAGGACGAATACAGGCAGATTGTCAGCGCGGTAGATTTTGCCGCAACATTGTGGCGTTACTCGGATGCCAAGGTAGGAGAACTTGCACAGCTTGAGATGAATGTGCTCATGTTGCTTGCCAATGCAATCGAGGTGTGCAGCAAGCAGAATGCTACCCTCATCAGGCACAACACAGGGCGCAGAGGGATGTAAAAAACTCTAGGCAGGGACAGCGGTGAAAGCTGCCCCCTGCTGTATCTGGAACTACGCAGAAAAAATCAATAGTAATCTCCATAAATATATGGTATGATTACAGTGAAAGGCAGGCGAATCGTGATGCACAAGTTTAAACCTTTGAATGATTTTATTTTCGGAAAGACGTTTGGTGAAAAAGGTGATGAAGAACAGCTTCTGTCTTTGCTCAATGCGATTCTGGCAAAGACAAAACATAAGAAGCTTGTTAAGATTGAGATTGTGGAACACCGGACATTTACAGCAGAAATTGTCGGTGACAAGACGAGCATTCTTGATATCCGTGCAGTAGCCGAGGACGGTACGAGAATTAACATTGAAGTACAGCTGCGGGATTATGGGAACATGGACAGGAGAAGCCTGTTCTATTGGAGCAGGGAGTTTGCAAGTGGCCTGGCAAAAGGCGAGGATTACAGCCTGTTACCGAATGTGATTGCGATCAATATCGTAAACTTTGAAGCCGTAGCGGTCGATGATTTCCATACTGTATTTCATCTCTGGGAAGATACCCACAGGGACTGCCTTCTGACGGATGCGCTGGAAATACACTTCATTGATATGAAAAAGTTCAAAGCCCTGCCGGATAAGGACATTAAGAACAATTCCCTACACCGCTGGCTCACCTTTTTTGACCAGAACATTTCCGATGATACGCTAAAGGAGTTGATGGCTATGGATACGGCGATTTATAAAGCGAATGAAAAAATGGAATTCCTGGCGAATGACAAGGAAGTGCTGCGGCTTTACCAGTTACGTGAGATGGCACAGATTGACTACAACAGCGGCATGAAGAAAGCGAAGGACGAAGGCAAAGACGAAAGAAACCTTGAAATTGCCCAGAATGCGTTAAGAATGAATATGTCTGTTGATGATATCATGAAACTTACAGGATTGTCACGGCAGCAAATAGAGGGGATTAAAATTTAATTCGTCTGATAATCCATGATATCTTACAGCACAGTATTTGAAACAGGTGTTGATAACTATGGTATACAAAGCAGACTAAGAAGATAATGCTTATATGATCTTATTTGTGGGAAATGTGGGAAACCCGTTTCCCACAAATTCTGTAATCCTCTACATCAGGAATAGCGT
>CAMWXA010000492.1 GCA_947178035.1 uncultured Lachnospiraceae bacterium
ACTCTCCCCCCGCAATCCGCCCTGCCGCTTTTCTCACTTTTTTAATCGGTGCCGTGACAGCCTTCGTCAGCAGGAAAATCACCGGAAAACCGACGCAGATCAGCACGAAATAAATCCTCTGAAAATACGCGGTCATGCGCTTCTGGGCGTCAATCACCGGACTGATCTTTGTCTGCGTGATCAGGTACATCTCCTTTTCACCCTGCACGACATCGTCGCACACAAAGATATAATTTTCTCCCGCCTTTTCGTATATCCGATAGGCAATCCTGTAATCTTCGCCTCCGCTCTCATCAAAAGCAAGCTCTCCCGGCTGCACTGCCAGATTGGAAAAAAAATATTCCCCATCAATCCCATACACGGCAACCGGAACCGCAAAGCTCTCCGCAATCCCCGCGATTCCGTCCTCCCGCGCAAAAAAATCCGGCTCCGAGTACAGGATGGACTGCAGAATGTATTTGTTGTACTGAAAATTCTGAAATGCCAGCTTTTTCTGCTGCTCAACTGCATTTTGATACGCAAAGTTGACCAGCAGATATCCCGCCGTCTGAAAGGTAATGCCAAAGATTACCACAAAGCACAAAAATATTTTGTGAAAAAGCTTCATCTCTCACTCCCCATCTTCCAGACGATATCCAATCCGAAACACAGTCTTAATGTACCTGTCCCAGTCCAGCTTCCTCCGAAGTCTCTGGATGTGGGAATCCAGCGTGCGGGTGTCCCCCATATACGGCTCGTTCCACACCTTCTCATACAGCCTTTCCCGGTACAATGCGACATTTTTATTCTGTATCAGCTCCACCAGCAGGTCAAACTCCTTGTTTGTCAGCTCCACCGGCGCTCCCGCCCTGCTGACCGTCCTTGAGACCACATCAATCTCCACATCCGCATAAACCAGCTTTTGATTGACCTTTCCGCATCGTCTGAGCAGCGCTTCCACACGCGCAATCAGCTCGCCCACCTGAAACGGTTTGGCAATGTAGTCGTCCGCGCCGCGCTTCAATCCCTTGATGCGGTCGTTCAGCGCACCCTTTGCCGTCAGAAAAATCACCGGCGTTCCCATCGGTTTGATGTATTCCAAAAGCTCGTAGCCGTCAATCTCTGGCAGCATAATGTCCAGCAAAATTAAGTCAAAGACTTCTCTCTCAATATAATCCGCACCGCGCTTCCCGTCATAGGCACAGGTACAATGGTATCCCTCCGCCTCCAGATTCATCTTGACCAGATTCGCGATCGCTTCCTCGTCCTCCACAATCAATATCTTCTGCATCTGCATATTCCTCCGTTGAAAACAGTATAACACACAGATGTGTCAAAGTTGCGTATTTTTATATTGAAGCTTTTGAAATCAGGATTTTCCATTTGTAAAGTAATTCTTTATCTTCTCAATCAAATACCGGGCATCTTCAACTTGTTGTCTGGCTTCCTCTTTACTGGCCACATAGAAATCATCATAATCAGATACGCTGCGAATTTGTTCCGCTTTCGCAATCAATCGATAATCTTCATCTGTAAAGTATGCATTTTCAGTCCTGACATATTCGACATTAAACATCTTCATTGCACCATTGTGCGTCTTCGTTTCTACATGTCTGTCAATCAGCAGCGCATTCACCGCTTTCTCAATTGCATAATACGCTCTGTTATTTGCTGATTTATAAGAATCACTCCCCAGCAATTCCGCGGCATCCCTAAGCAGTTCATCTGCCCTTTCCATACGAATCCGAACCAGCTCAGTATAGTACTTATCTTCCATAAAGTAACTCCCCCTCCCGATCAATATTTCTAAAATAAGGATACCACTCTTTCCGTTCTTCAAATTCACGTATAGACAGACATACAAAATTAACTATCACGAAATAGTTCATTGCCAATTTCGTTGCAATCTCTGCAAGTATATCACGATATTTTTTGGTATCTGTTCTGTCACAGGAAACCAATAATGCTATGTCAATATCGGAATCCTCCGAATAATCTCCTCTGGAACAAGAGCCATATAAAACAATTTTTCTGATATCCTCACCCATTGCATCGCATATTAATAAAACGCTCTCCCGTTTTACTTTGTCAATAATACTTTGCGTCATCTGCAGTTCAGCATTTTCCATGCATATCATCTCACTTTCATTCACTCTGCTTTGAGAACAGAACGCTGCATCCTGCCAATAGGACTACTTTTTCGATAAATCAGCCTCATACTGTTTCTCAGGAATACATAATCCTGTCAATTTAAATCGATTCATACACATTCCTATGTTGATATGGGAATAGTATAACACATGTATCCCCAAATGCGATAGTCTTTTGTTCCAGACAAATATCACTTAACAAGTCATTCGTTACTATTCACGGCTTGGGAGCCGCTCATAGTAACGATTCGGGGCGATATTCAAAATTTTGCTTCGCAAAAATCGCCCCTCACTCCTGAATCATGTTCTCACGGAATGCGCAGTTCAGCGCATTCCTGACCCGTGAACAGTAACAGGCAAAAATCCATGCAAAATTCGCATCTTCACGCACACACCAGCCAGACTGTCACTTCAAACCACTCCTTCTCCGCAGAGCGGCAGCGCAGCCGGCCGCCCATCGCTTTTACAAGATATTCTGCGATGTACATTCCCATTCCAGCGCCCTCTTTGTCCCCCGCATTCTGTCCCCTGAAATACTTCTGCGTGAGTAAGATCTCCTCCGCCTTCTTCACTCCCTGTCCAAAATCCCTGACACTGATGCACAGCTCATTCCCATCAAAAGAAAAGCGGACTTCAATCTCTGTATCCGCATATTTGTAACTGTTGGATATGATGTTGTCCGCGACCTGCACAAAGCGCACTCTGTCCGCCATCACCAGACATTCCGGTACCGCAAGTTCACGTATCCGCTTCTTAAAATCTGCCTGACGCAGCGCGCGCTCAATCCAAATGCTCTCCGTCACTTCCGGCCTGACAGTAAGACGTTCCAAATCATTGAGCATGCTGGTCTGCAGATTGGAGATCATCCCATTAATCTGACTGGTCTTCTGCACAATCGTCTGAAATTCCTGGCGCAGTGCCTCCGACTCTGTTGTGAGCGCCTGAAACTCAGCAATTGCCTGAATGGAGGCCGTCGGATTCTTGATGTCATGACTGATGGACGCAATCACCTCCCGCCGCTGCCGGTCAGCCTCCTGCTCCCGCTTTTTCGCGTAGACAAGCTCCTCCCGCAT
>CAMWXA010000493.1 GCA_947178035.1 uncultured Lachnospiraceae bacterium
GTCCGCCATCCATCGCACTCTGCACCAGTTCAATGCAGGAATCCAGTTTTGCCGCCTCTCCCTTATAGTTGTCAAAGCACAGGCCTGGATCGCAGCAGATCTGTCTGAGACGCGTCAACTCCGCAAGCACCTTCATCTTATTCCTGTTAAAGTCATCATCATCCTGCTTCGCAAGCATCTCCTGCATATGGACTACCTGTGCATCGTAAGCGGTCTGCTGCGCCTTTTCGAATTTTACATAGCGCACTTCCTCAAGTTTATCTGGAAGGTCTTTGAGGACATCCGCCTTCAGCCGGCGCATGATAAAGGGACCTACCATTCGCTGCAGTCTCGCCATCGCATCCTTATCGTCATACTTTGTAATGGGTGTCTCAAGCTCTCTCTTGAATACCTCATAGCTATACAGGAATCCTGGCATCAAATAGTCAAAAATACTCCACAGCTCACTCAGCCGGTTCTCAATCGGTGTACCGGTCAGCGCAATCCGCATCTGACTGTCAATCACCTTGACAGCCTTTGCCGCTGCCGTCGTGTGATTCTTGATGTACTGTGCCTCGTCAATGATCTCATACGTAAACTTCCTGCCTTCATAGAAAGCAATATCCCTCCTGAGAAGGTCATAGGAAGTGACACTCACATCATAATCTCTGTAATCCTCTATCTTTTTCTGGCGCTCCTGCTGGTCGCCTGTGATAAGCTGTACCTTTAATTCCGAGCCAAAACGTTCAAATTCCTCGCCCCAGTTAAATACCAGTGACGCCGGTGCGACCACCAGTGTCGTCACACCTTTCTTTTTCTCGGAGAGCAGGAACGATATCGCCTGTATCGTCTTGCCAAGACCCATGTCATCTGCAAGAATTCCGCCAAATTGACAGGATTCCAATGTTTTGAGCCACTTAAAACCATTTTTCTGGTAGCCTCGCATGATGCGCTTCAGGCTTGTGGGCACTTCGTAATCCGCATCGCTGATCGTCTTGAAATTCTTAACCATCTCACGGAAAGTATGATCCCTGTTGGTATAAAGTCCTTCCTTTTCCTCAAGAAGCTTGTCCAAATAGAGCGTGCGGTAAATGGGCAGATGAATTTTGCCCTTGATAAACTCTTTGGGCGGGAGATGCATCGTGTCCATCAATTCCTTCAGCATCTGAAGATTCTCATCCTCGAGGTTGACAAAGTCCCCATTTTTTAACCTGTAATATTTCTTGCGGAGATTGTATCCTTTCAACACGTCAAGCAGTTCTTCCCTGCTGATATTCTCCGTGTCAATCTCCAGGTCGAGCAGGCCGCTCGACACCGACACACCCACGGACATGCGCATCTTACGCACAATATTCAGGTTTTTGAATGCCCCGGTACAGCGCACCTCGCCAAGCGCGGCAAGCCGCTCCACACCACTGTTTAACACCTCATAAATACTGTCCTCCTCGCAGTGGCAGCAGAACAGGCCACGCGCTTCGTCGACATATGGAAATATCTGTCTGGTGAGAAAGTAAATCTCACGCTCCCTTCCCTCCAGCCGGAAGCTTTCATAGTACACTGTGCCCGGTTCTGTCAGCACAGTGTCAATGACAGAGCATTCTTTTTCTCCATACTTTGCTGTCACACGGCAGGTAATATCGCCGTCCGCCGCGTCGAGATAGAAGAGAAATACGACTTCCGGCGGCAGATACTTTTGAATCTCCTCGCTGTCCTCCTCCATGACAGTAAAGACTTCCTCGAGCTGTGGCAGCATCGAATAATAGAAATTTGTTAGTTTCGTGCGCCCTATCTGAAACGTAATCTGTCCCCCGTCTGCCAGGTCAAGCAGTGGCCGTATTTTATTTGTGACTTCAATGTCCGTTCTATACAAAATATCGTCCGCTATGTAACATGCATTAGTCGTACCGATATAAAATTCCGGCATACTGCAGGAGACGTCAATACCATGGAACTCCTTCTTTTTTCCAAGCTTTGTCTTGCGGATCTGCATGGTGAGTTTTGGCGTGCCTTCCTTGCAGGTGAGCAGTGTCTTTCCCTTTTTTGCATAGACTTTGTCTTCATATTCAATACTGCTGCCCTCCATCATTTCGCAGAACTGATCAAGCCGCCATCCATACAGTTCAAAATCAGAACACTTCCGTTTCCGCTCATAGTAATAGTAGCGCATCTCACTAATGCGGTTGACAATATCCTCTTCCTCCTGTATCACCTTGCTCAAAAACTCATACCACTGCCTCGAACGCGCTGAGAAATTGTTACTGTTTAGACTCAGTTTTGTGCTGGTTCCATACTGCACTGTCTCAGAATCACGCACCTGCGCGCAGAACTCAATCAAATCCCTGATGACAAAAAGCTTCCCTGTGCCAATCTTGAAAGAAATCCGCAGTCCGTCTCCATTGCGGACCAGTCTGGGAACCAGATTCAGGGACTCCTCCTGCATGGCTGCACTCGCCACAATCTGGTTTGTGTGATTGCGCTGGAAATCTGCAAGCAGCATAGCACCGCATTTGTCCGTGGCATCACCGACTTCCTTCATCTCCATATATTTCTGGGCATACAAAAGTACTGCGGCTACAAATGCGCAGTTGCTCTTTTTTCCCGAATACCATCCAAAGCCGTACGAGCGGTTGCAGTCAGGGCATCCGCAGTCCGCACGGATCGCGGTATCTCTGGACATAATCACCGTGACAGGAAAGTCCCGCTTGCGATAATGCCCGACTCCGCTCACCTGTGCTGCCATATCATCCATATGTTCATAGTAGCCGACATTAATACTTTCCACGACAAGCGTCTGAGACGCAAGATACTGCTGCCCTTTTTCCAGCGCTTCGCTTGAAAATTCAAGTTTTTTCCTGATCGTGTCAATGTCAAAATACTGATAATGCGGCGCCTGTTGTTCGGAAGCTGTTACAGCTTGTGTTCCGTCCTCACTCTTTCTTGCGATTGCTGCCTTAATCTTCTCTTCTTTTTTCCTCATTGCTTCCGCTTCCTGTTCCCTTCTTCTTTTCTCCTCTTCCTCCCGCCGCTTCTGTTCTTCTCTTTCCCGGCGTGCGGCTTCCTCCTGCTGCCTTATTTGTTCTTCTGCTTTTCGCGCAGCTTCCTCTTCACGCGCTTTCTTCTGCGCTTCTTCAGCCGCCGCACGCTTCCGTCTGCGCTCCGCTTTCTGCGCTGCCTTCTGTGCCTTTTTTTCAGTAATCCGCCGCTCTGTCTCCTCT
>CAMWXA010000494.1 GCA_947178035.1 uncultured Lachnospiraceae bacterium
GATTTTTCCACCAAGGGGGTAGTGCGCCCAAAAATCACGTTATAGATTCACACTTGTCTCTTGGACAATACTTCTTCTTCATATTTCTTAACTGCGTCAAACCAGCTGTAATCTGCGACCACGCCGCACTGTCTGCAGTACTCCTCCCAGACGTCCCCGAACGGATAAGTCTTGATATCCTCGTACATCACCATAAGCTCTGTCATGCGGTTCTCGTCCTGCAGCTTCTTAAACTCTGCGTTTGGTGTGCAGAGTGCGCTCAGAAGAGCCTTCTGCCAGCTACGGAATCCCACGGTCCACGCGGATATTCTGTTGATGCTCGCATCGAAATAGTCCAGTGCCATATATACGCGGTCCAGCGCATCGTTGCGGACAATCTCTTTTGCCATCTCCTTTGTCTCATCATCAAACAGTACAACATGGTCGCTGTCCCAGCGGATTGGTCTGGTGATGTGCAGGGCGATTTCCGGGAAAAAGCACAGCAGCGCCGGAATCTTGTCCGATACCACCTCTGTCGGGTGATAGTGGCCGTTGTCCATCAAGGGCAGGCATCCGTCATGTGTCGCCGCAAAAGTGAGCGTAAACTCCGCGCTTCCGGCTGTGAATGCCTCCACACCGATGCCGAATACCTTTGACTCCACACAAGGCTTTACCAGCTTCTTGTCAAACGGCTCTGACAAAATCTGCTCGATGGAATCCTTATAGCGGAGACGCGGTCCCATGCGGTCAGCAGGGATATCTTTATAACCGTCACCTGTCCAGATGTTCATCACGCAGGGAACGCCTGTCTGCTCCGCGAAATACTGTGAGATGCGGACACAGGCCTTTCCATGCTCGATCCAGAACTTTCTCGTCTCCTCGTCGGGACTTGTCAGTGTCAGACCGTCTTTGACCTTATCATGTGAGAAAAATGTCGGGTTAAAATCGATTCCCATATTTCTTTCTTTTGCAAATTCCACCCACTTTGCAAAATGCTTCGGCTCGATTTTATCGCGGTCCACAAACCCGCCTTCCTCAAAAATCGCATAGCTTGCGTGCAGATTCAGCTTCTTTTTGCCGGGCATCAGTTTCAGCGCCTGATCCATGTCCTGCATCAGCTCTTCGGGTGTCCTCGCCCTTCCAGGATAGTCGCCTGTCGTCTGGATTCCTCCTGTCAGGGGACCGTCGTGGTCAAAGCCCGTGACATCATCGCCCTGCCAGCAGTGCAGGGAAACCGGAATCTCCATCAGCTTTCTGATGGCTGCGTCCGTGTCCACGCCGACTGCAGCATACTTTTTCTTTGCTTCCTCGTACCTTTCGTTCTGATTCATATTTCCTCCATTTCCGCGTGTTTGTCTGCACGCTCTATAAATTGCTCTCCCTTTTCAGGGTTCCATCCATTCAATATCCCATCCGTCAAGTTTTTTCCAGCGAAATGCTTCCCTGAAATCATCGAAGCAATTTTCGCAGATACAGCAGTTCAAATCCTCCGGAACAAACCACCGCTGGTGCGGACTGTCCTGCACCTTCTCCCGGCAGAAGATACACACATTGAGACCGGGGGCATGTTGAACAATCTCCTCGCCGTCAGTAGGATTCAGATATTTGTCCTGCAAATATTCCACATCATTTAGAAGACGCCAGTCATCTTTTTCAGTCATACAGTTCTCCCGTCAGTTTTGATTGATTCATATCTTTTTATCGGAAAAGATTCCAGAATGCATTTTCTCGCATCCTGCAGACTGCCAAGCGCACCATCCGCAATCATCTGCACTGCAAGGTTTCCGATTGCCGTCGCCTCAACCGGTCCCGCCAGAACCCTGCTTCCTGTTGCCTCCGCCGTCAGACAGTTTAAGTAATCCGCGTTCGCGCCGCCGCCTATGATATGTATGCTGTCATAGTGCCTGCCAGTCCTATGCTCAATTTCTTTTTTGGCATTCGCATAGCACCTGGACAGACTGTTGTAGATGACTGCCGCCACTTCCGCGATTCCCTCCGGCTCCTTCTGCCCAGACTCCCTGCACGCCGCTTTCACTTCCTCTGTCATATTGGCAGGTGCGAGAAATCGGTCATCATTGCAGTCCACAATCGACGTGATGTCACATTTTGATGCCGCCTCACAAATCTCACCAAATCCAAGTGCACCGCCGATTTCCTTTTTGACAGACTGTATCATCCAAAGTCCCATGATATTTTTCAGATAGCGGAAACGGTACTGATAACCGCCCTCATTTGTGAGATTGCGCTGTCTGCTCTCCTCGCTGCAGTCTGCCTCCTGCAGCTCTGTTCCCATCAATGACCACGTTCCCGAGCTGATGTAAAGCACGTCTTCCTCTCCCGCAACGGGAACTGCCACTACAGCGGAACCAGTGTCATGTGTCGCCGGAAGAACGACTTTACATGGATATCCCACTTCCTTTGCGATATCCTCCTTCAGGCTGCCAAGCTCTGTCCCCGGCTCCTTTATCTGCTGGAAGATGGAGACAGGATATCCCAATCTCTGTATCAGCTCCTCATCCCATTCTTTTGACTGGGCATTCACAAGCTGTGTCGTTGTCGCGTTCGTGTATTCTGTCACTGCTTTTTCCGTCAATAAGTAATTAAAATAGTCGGGAATCATCAGCAGCTTTGACGCTTTCCCGAGCGCGGTTGGATTCTTTGTTTTCAATGCCATCAGCTGATAGATTGTGTTGAAAATCTGCTTCTGGATTCCGGTTCTGCCGTACAGCTCGCTCTCTGCAATCAGCTCGTAGACTTTTTCGTCCATATTTTTCGTGCGCTCATCGCGGTATGCGACCGCATTTCCAATCCGCTCATCATTCTGGTCCAGAAGTACGAAATCAACCGCCCATGTATCGATTCCCACCGATACCGGTATCTTCCCAAGCTCCCTGCACTTCTTCATTCCTGTCTTGATTTCCTCAAATAGCGCATCGACATTCCATATCTTCTCTCCCTCATGCTCCTCCATGCCGTTCGGAAACCGATAGACTTCCTCCAGCACCATTTTTCCGTTTTCCATATGTGACAATATGTGGCGTCCGCTTGACGCGCCGATATCGACCGCGAGATAATACTTCTCCATGACAATCCCAACCTTTCCGAAACTTTTCTCACTCTGCGCTGTCTTATGGTTTTATTATAACGCTTCTATCCCAAATAAAAAAGGACACCTTTTGTCTAAAAA
>CAMWXA010000495.1 GCA_947178035.1 uncultured Lachnospiraceae bacterium
GAAGAACTGCAGACACTCCAAATCAGCGAGGAGAACGAGGTTTACCGCATCTTGAACACACTGACAGCGATGGTTGCAGAGGCCGTCACTGTGATGAACGAGAATATCCGCATGATAGAGAAGCTGGATTTCATCTTCTCAAAAGGAAAACTCAGCATTGACATGGACGCTGTGGAGCCATCAATCAACACGGATCGCCGGATTGTCCTGACAGACGCAAGGCATCCGCTGATGGATAAAAATGTAAACGTACCCCTGCAGTTTGAAATCGGAAAACAGGCAAGAGGAATCATCATAACCGGGCCGAATACGGGCGGAAAAACGGTGGCGATCAAGACTGTCATGCTCAGCTGTATCATGGCGCAGTGCGGGCTGCACGTCACCTGTACAGCCGCGGACATCTGCATGAACAGCGGGTATCTGTGTGATATCGGGGACGGACAGAACATCGCTGAAAACCTCTCGACGTTCTCGGCACATATTAAAAACGTTCTGGAAGTGCTGGGTGAAGTGAACAGGGACAGCCTTGTGATTATGGATGAGATGGGTTCTGGCACAGATCCCGCAGAGGGCATGGGAATTGCAGTCGCAATACTGGAGGAGCTTCGGAAAAGTGAATGTTTGTTCCTTGTCACAACACATTATCCCGAGGTAAAAGAGTATGCAGAGCGAACACAGGACGTCATCAACGCGAGAATGACTTTCGATAAAGAAACACTGCAGCCGACTTATCAGATGGTAATCGGAGAAGCAGGGGAGAGTTGTGCCTTCTATATCGCGGACCAGCTCGGTATGCCAAACGAAATGCTGAAAACAGCAATTCGCGCTGCTTATGGCGAGGATGCGATCAACAATTACAGGTTCCAGAAGGAAAATGACGGCATCACAAGACAGGGCACACATAAGATTTCCAGGACAAAAAAGACAAACTCTAAGAAAGACCTCAGTACAAAGTACAGGCTTGGGGACAGTGTGATGGTATACCCAGACAAAAAAATCGGTATTGTGTGCGAGCCGGTCAATGAAAAAGGTGTTCTGCGGGTGCAGCTTCCGGATAAAAAGATCTGGATTAACCACAAGCGGCTAAAGCTTCATGTAGCAGCGGAGCAGTTATACCCGGCGGACTATGATTTTTCGATTATTTTCGAGACCGTCGCAAACAGAAAGCTAAAACACAAGATGGAACGGAAATATACAGAGGAAATGATTTGTTATGATGAATAATTATTTGAAAAAGTTATGGTATGAGTGTAACGAATCTCCCTTCATATGGATATATAGATAACCCATGCGAAAAATCCTGCATCTGAAGACAGCATTCAAGAAGTTTCGCCGCGATTGTTCTCCTCAAATGACAGTATGGGATATGCAAAAGTGCGTTATTATTTATTTACACGCATGACATGCGCAATCGGGGAACTAGAGCGTGTTTGAAAAATGCTTTCTGCCAGATGTGCGTCACAGTTTGTGGGAGATTTGTGCCAAATGAAGGGCGCATAGCGGGCTATGTAACCTGAATTTGGCGCAAATATCACGCAAAGTGGGGCGTGCAGGTGGCGGGAATGATTTTTCAAACACGCTCTAGAAATGTGGAGGAAGTATATATGCGTCAAAACCTTCTTTTCAATATGTCGTTGTCGGGAAACATGGTTTTTATCTTATATATTTTGACCTATCCGTTAACCAAAAGATTTTTTTCATTAGAGTGGAGATATCGGATTTTAAAAATTGCTATTGCTTTTTATCTTATTCCAATATCATTATGTAAGTATTTAATAATGGATGTAATCCATAGCTTTTTCCCCCTGTTAGGGGAGAAGATAAGCCATATATTCGTAAATATGGATATGAAGTATATCATTATTGTCAATCAGGACTTTGTGAAAATTTCTTCAAGAGTCAGTTATATGCTGATGGTTCTTCTTATTATTGCGATTATTGCATTTATCATCATACGAGAACAGATAATCCAATACTGGAAATGGAAAAGAGTCTGCACTGTTGGTTCTGAAAAGCCGGCAAATTTGGAACAGGAAATTTTTTATAAAATGAAGAAAGAAATGGGTATAAAAAAGAAAGTAGAACTAATCTGTTCTGAATATTGCAATTCGCCTATGACAAGTGGTATTTTATCTTCTATTCTAATATTTCCTAAGTGGACGGAAGAGATAGAGGAAAATAAATATGAATATATGTTTCGGCATGAATTGGTACATATTAAGCATCATGACTTATTAATAAGATATATTGGATTATTCGTGATGGCTGTCCATTGGTATAACCCCTTTGTTTATATTATGTTTCATGAACTTTCGGTTATCAGTGAAATGTATTGTGACAGTATTGTAATTGGCGGAAAAGGAGAAGAAGAATACAGGAAATACGGAGAGCTGATTTTAAAATTAGCTGTACAGAATAAATTTGCCAATAAACGGCAGTTCCTTATTGGCATGGCAGACAGCAGGGATAAATGGGTATATAAAAGGAGGATTTTAGAAATGAAAAGGGCTAAGAAATACAAGGCAATGCTGCCTGCTGTTATGACAATAGTTATATGCATGGTTGGTGGGATAACAACTTTTGCATATGATTCACCACAGACAATTTATAATGATCTAGGTTATGATCTTGACGCAGACGCGGATTTTTCAATTGAAACAGCAGAGGAATGTACGGATTTACCATCAGATTATTTTTTTATAGATGATAATGGAAAGATTTATGATTTAAGCAAAATAGCAGAAAATAGCAGAATTCTTTGCAGTCATGATTTTTCCATACATGGAACGCTGAATGAACATAAAAAAGATGGAAATGGTGGATGTGTAATAAATAGTTATGAAGCACGGATTTGTTCTATCTGCTCTGTTGTAAAAACCGGAGAATTAAAAAATACTGTAACTTATAAAATTTGCCCGCATTAAATTAATTTAGGGAAAGGAAAGAATCTGATGAAAAAAAATTATGGTTTGACGAACACAGAACTGCAAATTATGGAATTGTTATGGGCAGCGCAGGAACCAATGTCATTCAGGGAGATTATGGATGTCGCTGTTAATGACTGGAAAAAAACATGGAAAGTACAGACGTTAAATACGTTTTTGCTCGGTTTGCAAAAAATGGGATTGGTTGGGACAGACAGGGGAATGTCATCTTATAATGTG
>CAMWXA010000496.1 GCA_947178035.1 uncultured Lachnospiraceae bacterium
ATACTAATAATAGACAGAACACCAATAAATTTTTTATTCATTCAAAACACTCTCCGTCTTGTCTAGTAATATAAAATTCGCCAATTACTATTTCATATCCCAATGATGATGATGCTGCAGTTTCATAGTCTGTTATGTACTTTTCATAAAACAACTCTCCTTTGTTTGTTATCTTTAACTGTTTATCTGTAGCCAAATATTGACCATTCTTATTATACCAATGACTACTCTTTTCATCATAAACATACCAGTGATAATCCGCTGACATACCTTTTTCCCTATTTTCAGTCTTAAGAACCAACGCTACCCTCCTTCCACCTGTCATTCCCTCCTTCTGGAAATTTTTCGCCTGTAATCGGTTTTTCCAACATGCCAAAAGCATATGCATAACAATTCGTATATTTCACATATTCGTCTGAATTATACAGATCACAATCATAACCTGCCATTATTATCCAAACTACAGGTCTCATTTTTTAAAGGCAGGCTTCCCCCTATATCATTCTCTAAAACCTTTATATACAGCATGGCCATATCAATCAGGAATTACTGCATCATCCGCGATACCGACGCCTCCAGTGATAACATCCTCCGCTAATGTAGATGGCTGCCTTTATTCACAAGGAAATCAGCTATCCCCAAACCTGCCCCTAATATTCTCACATTAGACTGGGTATTTGCACATGGAAACTGCCTAAAATGTAGCTCGTACTCTATCTGGATATGCGCCCATATTATGATAAACCATTGAAATGTCATATGCCGCATCCACACTGGCAAAGACATCGAACCTGACAATATATCTGCAGCGGGTTTTAATTGTGCTGACAGATCCTGGTATTTTCAGTACATAACCATCTCAGAATAAGAAACAATAGACAGAATTGTCTACATTTTGTTTCCGGTACAATTCTGTCCTTTTGGGGCAAATTTATCCCCATTTCTTTTCTGAACCGTCTTTCTGTCATCGTACCCTTTTGTCAAACAGGGACCGCAGGTTATAGAGGAAAATGTTTCCCATCGATGTATCAGTACAGACCAGTTCCATCAGATCAAGAATCCATAAAATACTATTGACCTGATGCTTTGTATGGATACCCGCCATTATATACGTTTCCCTGTTTCCTCTCACTGTCTTCTCCCAGTGTGCTCTCATATACCGCGCCAGCTGAACACTGAAAAACGCCACAATCTCCAGCATATCCCATACCGCGTCCTCATAGATGTGAATTTTCCAGGACTTGAAGGCTTTATCTGCCGTATTTATCCACGTTTGGATGTGCTCTTCATCAAAAATGCTGTCATCCAGATCGTGGTTTTCCCTGAACCGTTCAGCGTGTTCATGACGCTCAAGATCCAGTCTCTCAATTATATCCACAGCAAGAACAAACTCTGGAAATTCCCATTTATGTTCCAGCATCTCACAGGCCCTCTCTCCAATAAATGCCGCTATCTCATATGTCTGGTCATGGCAGCAGAACCTTTGCGCATTCGTCATACCCCAACTCTGTCGCGATATCATAGGCCGTTTTCCCGTCATTATTTTTTACGCTGACATCTGCCCCCTCACCGATTAAGAATACACAATTGTCGTAATAATTATTGCGGACCGCCGAGAAAAGCGGGTTTTCCCCCTCGATATCCTTCACATTCAATAAATAGTCCATATCAGTTCAATGTCTTTGGTACTGTGTTTCTTCCTCGGATGGCATCCTCAGCCATAATCCTCCCCGCCTCCGGCTGGTACTCCCTCGCCTGTGCAAAGTATGTCCTACTGATATCATCATACCCGTACTCTGTATGTCCCGAGAGGCTATTTGTGAGCAGCCTTCTTGTCACTGTACCCTATTGTCAAACAGGAACTGCAGGCTATCGAGAAAAATATTCCCCATCGATGCATTTGTGCAGACCAGATCCATCAGGTCAAGCAACAATAGGATACTGTTGTTTTCGTTTTTTGTCTGGATATTTGCCATTACATATGTATCCCTGCCAGCCCTCACTGTCTTCTCCCAGTGTGCTCCCATATACCGCTCCAACTGGACACTGAAAAACGCCACAATCTCCAGCATATCCCATACCGCGTCCTCATAAATGTGAACTTTCCAGGACTTGAACGCTTTATCCGCCGCGTCTACCCATGTTTGGATGTGTTCTTCATCGAAAATGCTGTCATCCAGATTGTGTTTTTCCCTAAACCGGTCAGCCCGTTCATAACGATCGAGATCCAGTCTCTCTATTATATCCATAGTAAGAACAAATTCTGGTCCCTCCTTGGACTGCCAAAAAGCTTTTTTTAGCGCTTCAATGTCATTCTTAAACCACATTATTTCTGGTTTTTTTTGCCTGCACCCTCTCCAATTATACACAGCTTCCCTTAACGGAATAATGGAAAAATTTTTACCACTTGTACACGGCACTTCCATATACTCTGGAAATTCCCATTCCTGTTCCAACATCTCACAGGTCCTCTCTCCAATAAATGCCGCTATCTCTACCAGCAGATCCTTGACATCTTCATATGGCTGGTCCGCTGTATCCATAATCACCTTCCTGATTGTATCAAACCATTGATCAATGTCAGCCTCGAACTGCGGCGTCGTATTCAGGTGGTACTTCTCCGCAAACAATCTGACGTGTTCTTCGTGATGGGAATACAACTCATCTGCCATTTTCTTTGTTGGTATAATCGTCTCTTCTACGCTCATCTGATCCAGAAAATCAATTCCATACTGAATGACAATATCAACTAGTGTGGACAAAGTTTTCCGATATGACTCCTCATCCTCATATGGAAACCATGAATCATATCCCGGCTTCGGACTAAGCTGACTTAAAATTTCCAGCGGATTCCTGTTGAGCGGATTGATTACATCTGTTTCAAATCTTACTATTAACTCTTTGTCGAATCTGCTCTCCTGAATGTTTACATACTGTTTTGCCACATCATTGTCTGGGTCGTAAACCCTCCCGACACCTTTTGCTTCCCTGATGAATATGCGGCATGGTCCGTCCGTTTTCAGATACCGGAAGCCATACGGATCCAGTTTCTTCCCAACCACTTCTTTTATGATCTGTGTCTTCTTCATGATATCCTTACCTTCATCCCTGCCCTTCCTTCTCCAGAAATCCCTGTTTCAAATAAGCCAT
>CAMWXA010000497.1 GCA_947178035.1 uncultured Lachnospiraceae bacterium
GTATGGAACAGTAAAACTCCATCGACTCATCCTGCCAAATCGGCGCTTCTGTAAGCTTGTACAACGCCATAATCCAGTAATAAATCGATGCAATACCGGCTGTTATCCATTCCGGCAGGCGTATTTGCTGAAATTTCTTCATAGTGTGCTCCTCATTTCTTGCCATTCTCATACTCACTCTCTTGCGCCGGATAAAAACCTGCCTCAAGCGATTCCCCCCTGAAATCAATCGGTATCTGTCTTGGAAGGGCTGGAAAAAAATCATACCCGGTCCGGTCATCACTCACCGGATAATAAAAGGTAACTCCGTTTACAACATAGCTTTCCAGTGCATAGCTTCCATAATCCTGCTGCCATACATATGCCGGCTTCCACGCCTCACCGCAGCTGTACCGCACGAGTGATACCAGCTTGACTGCCGAGAACGCCCACAAGGCAATTGCACCCAAAACAGTCATCCTTCTTATCATATCCCTTTTTTGCCATTTGTCAAAGTATTTTATCAAAATATCACATAAAATACCTGCTGTTATCACAACCACAAGCAGAACATATGCGTATCCATAGCGCAAAAGCGGCGCCGAAAGCTGCCAAAATCCATATGATACAAGCACCGCAGCAAGCACAAAAAGATGTTCTCTATGTATCTTCCCTGTACCGCGCACGTTCAAAATCATCCTTACCAGCAAAACTACAAAGACAAACAGGCATACAATATCTGCCAGGACAAGTAGTTTCCCAATTCCTGGAAGCGAGCCCTGAAACCATCCCCAAAACCACTCTGACACAGGCAGATCCACCAGTGCTGCATTGTTGAGTCCCCTGCCCCACGTCTTGATTTCTGCCGCATCCAGCGCTGCCGCTGCCGCATCCATTTTCCAGTCCACATCAAAAAGGTCAAGAGCCGGGAACGGATATAACAGATATCCCGACAGTATCACCGTCCTCGCAAGCCACGGCACAATCGTCACAATGCCCATCAAGAGACAGATGCCGATGTCGCGCCATTTTTTCTCCCTGACAAACATCCAAAGCGGCTTGGCCAACAAGATTAAAATCAGCCCAGCCGTCAGCTTTAAAGTCACTGCATACACACCTGCCACGCACAGCAGTGCGTACGGCACAGGACTGTCCTCCTCTCTCTCCGACAGCTCCAGCCATCTTATGACAATAAAAAACACCACGCACATGACAGCATAGTCTGATGCCGGTGCCACAATATCGCTGTAGATGACTGTGAGATAATAAAACGCACCAAGCCTCGCAAAGCTCGTCACCAGTGTTTTTCTTGTGCGTTTCTGCGCGCAAAACAGTGGAAGCACCTGCATCCAGAGCAGGAGCGCCACAAATCCGTTCACGGTATGAAGGGAACGTCCTGTCAAAAACTTCATACTGTAAAGTGCTGACAGCGCAAAAAAGGAACTGTTGTAGGCAAACCGCACATGGATATTGCCCAGCCCTTTCACAATTCCATACTCCTCAATCCACCGGATACTCTGTGCGTGATAAAGGTCGGAATCATAGTGCATATACCCTCGCGAGGTGAAGTAACATAGTATTATAATACTCAAAAAAATGACCCACTTCCGCAGCGCACTTTTGCTTTTCCACGCTTCTGACAGAAGCTGCGCGATCTGGATCCTCCACGCTGCTGCTGCCACAAGACATCCTGCGGCAAGCACCAGATTTGCGGAAGCGCCGACTTTGGAAATCAGGCTGACGATCTGCGCATATGCAGTGACTGCCACAAGTCCCAGCGCCACGATACAGCCGATATCCTTTACGCGGTATCCCAATACGCTGCGGACCAGCACACACAGCCCAAAACCTGTCAGAAAAGAAGTGACTGCAATATACAGCCAATTGAAAAGTACAGAAATCATTTTGTCCTCCACACTATGCTTTGACCGCTTCGTCCATGAGCCATGACTGGAACATCAGAATGTACCAAATCTGCGTCCGCCAGTTTCCGTTCTCTGTAAAATCTCTCCAAATCCTCTGCACTTCATCGGCATTTAGTATCCCCTGCTGCCTGATGAGACTGCTGTCCAAAAGAGACTCTGCCCATTCCCTCAGCCCAGGTTCACGAAGCCACCGCGCAACCGGAATCGCAAACCCCTTTTTGGGTCTGTCCATCATTTTTTTCGGGACATATTTGTACAGCACATCCTTTAGTACGAGCTTGCCTTCCTCTCCCTGCTTTTTGTACTCCATAGGTATCGTCCACGCAAACTCGACAACATCCTTGTCCAGCATCGGCACGCGCGTCTCCAGCGATACTGCCATGGCCGTGCGGTCTACTTTGACCAGAATGTCATCTGGATGATAAACCTCCATATCCATCAGCATAATACTGTTTTGCGGATCTTTTAATGCCCCGTAAGCAAAACTGTTGTGCTTATATGGGTATGTGGTCCTGTCCAGCGCAATCTGCAGGTTTGACGCCTCCTGCGCGTTGGACAGCTCGTACAAGTGCTCGGGGCTCCGGGCTCCCAGCAGATACGCCTTTGTCTGAAGAATCTGATTATGCTTAATCAGCGGATTTCCAATCAAAAGACTGCTGGCAAGCTTCCGCACACCATAAGGACAGCTTCTCATTTTTCCCCAAATCCGGTCAATCGCTGAATAGGATGTATAGCCGCAAAACAGCTCATCTCCCCCGTCACCGCTCAAAGATACTGTCACATGCTCCCTTGTCATCCTGCTCACAAGGTAAGTCGGTATCTGGGAGGAGTCGGCAAACGGCTCACCAAAAATCCCGGAAAGCTTAGGAATCACCGCCTTGGCATCCTCTGCTGTAATGTAGAGCTCCGTGTGATCTGTCCCGAGATGCTGCGCAATCTCCTTCGCGTAGGCGGCTTCATTGTACGCTGGGTCCTCCATTCCGATCGTAAAGCTTCTGACCTTCCGCTCCGACTGTGCCTGCATGAGCGCCACGATCGTGCTGCTGTCAATCCCTGCTGACAGGAACGCTCCGACTGGAACATCCGCCGCCATCTGCTCTTTAATGGACGCCTTCAGAAGCCGTTCCAGCTCCGATGCCGCCTCCTGCCTGCTCCCCTGAAACGGATGCGCCTGACCAAACTTTGCCGCTTCCCGCACAGACCAATAGGCACGGATTACAGGCTCCTGATAGGGAGCGTCCAGT
>CAMWXA010000498.1 GCA_947178035.1 uncultured Lachnospiraceae bacterium
ATCATTATTAATATACACCTCACGAGATAACTTTTCCATAGTTATGGAAAAGAATTTTTAGATGATATATTAAACTTTTGAGAATACCACCGATATATTTTATAAACAGTAAAAAATTTTAAAGAAAAATTGTATAGAATTATTCTTGCGAATGAGATTAAAGTTGTTCCCTTTAATGAAATTGTATGCTATAATGGATTAGGGTCTGCTATACGCAAAATGCGAATGGTAATGCGAAGCCCATTATTATCAAGTAGGGGTGACAACATGATTAAAAAAGAGATGATTGCCATGCTTTTAGCAGGTGGACAGGGTTCGAGACTGGGGGTCCTGACATCGAAAATGGCAAAACCGGCTGTTGCTTTTGGAGGGAAATACCGTATTATCGACTTTCCGCTGAGCAACTGTATTAATTCCGGTATTGACACAGTCGGAGTGCTTACGCAGTATCAGCCATTGAAGCTGAACACACATATCGGTATCGGTATTCCTTGGGATTTGGACCGGAATGTTGGCGGCGTGACGGTATTACCGCCTTACGAGAAGAGCAGTGAGAGCGAGTGGTACACGGGAACGGCCAACGCCATTTTTCAGAACCTTGAGTATATGGAGAATTACAACCCTGACTATGTGCTCATTCTTTCCGGTGACCATATTTATAAGATGGATTACGAAGTGATGCTTGATTTCCACAAGGAGAGCGGTTCGGAAGTGACTATCGCATCGATGCCTGTCCCGATTGAGGAAGCGAAACGATTTGGCATCGTTATTACAGATGAGAATAAGAAAATTATTGATTTTGAAGAGAAACCAGAGAACCCTAGAAGCAATTTAGCTTCCATGGGAATTTACATATTTAATTGGAAAACACTCAAAGAAGCACTGATCGCCAAAGCAGACCAGCCCGCGCTTGATTTTGGAAAACATGTCATTCCATATTGCCACGAGAAGGGCTGCCCGATGTATTCCTATGAGTTCAATGGATATTGGAAGGATGTTGGAACCCTGAGCTCATACTGGGAAGCCAATATGGAGCTGATTGATATTGTGCCGGAGTTCAATCTTTATGAGGAATACTGGAAGATTTATACAAAGAGCGAGATTCTGCCACCCCAGTACATCGCATCAGACAGTGTCGTTGAGCGCAGTATTATCGGTGAAGGTTCAGAAATTTATGGACAGGTTTATAATTCTGTTATCGGATGCGGTGTTGTGATCGGTGAAGGAACGGTTGTGCGCAATTCCATTATCATGAACCAGGCACAGATCGGTGACCGGTGCACGATTGAGAAGGCGATCATAGACGAGTACTCGCAGGTGGGCAGCGAAACACAGCTTGGCACGCTTCCAGAGAAGGAAAATGATACAAGACCTGATATCTACAACAGCGGGCTGGTTACAATTGGTGAGAAGTCAGTTGTTCCCAGCAATGTTAAGATCGGTAAGAATACCGTCGTTTTTGGGGAGACGACAGCTTCCGATTATCCCAATGGCGTATTAGACAGCGGAAGGACATTGATAAAGGTGGGTGAGTGATATGAGAGCGTTAGGAATTGTATTAGCAGGTGGAAACAGTAGAAAGATGGGGGCGCTTTCTCATAAGAGGGCGATTTCCGCTATGCCGATTGCAGGCAGCTATAGAAGCATTGACTTTGTATTGAGCAATATGTCCAACTCGCACATCCAGAAGGTTGCGGTGATCACGCAGTATAATTCAAGAAGTCTTCATGAGCATCTGAGCTCATCGAAGTGGTGGGATTTTGGACGAAAGCAGGGGGGACTGTATACGTTCACACCGACGGTCACGCCAGATAACAGCAACTGGTATCAGGGAACGGCGGACAGTATTTATCAGAATCTCTTATTTTTAAAAAGAAGTCATGAACCATATGTAGTCATTGCCACGGGGGACTGTGTCTACAAGATGGATTACAATAAAGTATTGGAATATCACATTGCAAAGAAGGCCGACATCACAGTTGTTGTTAAGGAAATGCCAGAGAATGCGGATGTGGACCGGTACGGCGTTGTCAGAATGAATGATGACGGGCGTATCGAGGAGTTCGAGGAGAAGCCTATGGTGGCGAGGTCAAAGACTGTGTCATGCGGCATCTATGTTATCAGACGCAGACAGCTCATCGAACTGATTGAGAAGAGCGCCGAGGAGGGAAGGCACGATCTCGTGCAGGACATCCTTATACGCTATAAAGATGTAAAGCGAATATACGGCTACAGGATTGAATCCTACTGGAGAAATATCGCGACGGTCGAGGATTACTATGGCACGAACATGGATTTTCTCAAGAAGAACATCCGCGATTATTTCTTTAAGCAGTATCCTGACGTATATTCCAAAGTTGACGACCTGCCGCCAGCAAAATATAATCCAGGAGCACAGGTTCGAAACAGCCTGATTTCCAGTGGATGTATTGTGAATGGAACAGTGGAGAATTCCATACTGTTCAAGGAGGTATTTGTCGGCAACAACTGTACCATTAAAAACTCTATCATATTAAATGATGTGTATCTTGGCGATAACACCCACATTGAAAATTGTATTGTAGAAAGCCGTGATACGATTCGGGCAAACTCACACCACGTCGGGGAGACCGGCATTAAAGTTGTGGTAGAGAAAAATGAACGGTACGTTTTGTAAAAAGGAATGAAAACGAATTAACGACTTGCAAAAGGGGGACAAAAGAATGAGAATAACAGATGTTCGCGTTCGAAAAATTACAAAAGAGGGAAAAATGAAAGCAGTAGTTTCTATTACACTTGATGATGAATTTGTGGTTCATGACATCAAGGTCATCGAGGGTGAAAAAGGTCTTTTCATCGCGATGCCAAGCAAGAAATCTGCAGATGGTGAGTATAGGGATATCGCTCATCCAATCAATTCTAACACAAGGGATACCATCCAGAGGACAATTCTTGAAAGCTATGAGAAGGCACTCTTAGAACCGGATGAGGAAGCAGTTTCTTAACTAATTTACAGTCATGTGATACCTGTGTCATTGCTATGCACAGGGTCATTCATATTATGAAAGTGTGCTTTACGTTCATAGTATATTTTAAATAAAATGTGGGTAAAAAGCCATCCGTTCATAGCGGATGGCTTTTTAAGACACATCCTAAGACG
>CAMWXA010000499.1 GCA_947178035.1 uncultured Lachnospiraceae bacterium
AATCTAACAGAACCTTGAAAATTTCATACTTTACATCAGAACTTATTATGACGGAATTTTTTGTTTACATATTCCAGACATAATGATAGAATGAACTCATAATGACCGCACTGGCCATGGAGGATAACGAAATGAAACGCAGGTTTAATATAACAGGTTCTTGTAAGCCGCAAAAACATTATATGGTAAAGCTGGATGACAGACTAAAAAGGATGAAGGAAGCCTATATAGATGAAGGAAATTATTTTGTCATTAACAGAGGACGGCAGTATGGAAAAACTACGACACTGAGAGCCTTAGAAGACTATTTGAAGGATGATTATATCGTTTTGTCACTTGACTTTCAGGAAATCGGAACGGAAGATTTTGCGGATACAGCAACATTTGTCAGGGCCTTTGCCGGAATCGTTCTTGAAACATTTGGCATAATGGGAATGAGCTGTAGAGAAACATTTTTGCAGCCACTAAATGAGTTTGCAGAGAAGGCGGACGACAAGAGCCTGATGGAGTTATTTATCTGTTTAAGCAGGATGTGTGCGAAAGCGCCAAAACCAATTGTCCTGATGATAGACGAGGTTGACAGTGCAGGCAATAACCAGGTGTTTGTCGATTTTTTAGCACAGCTTAGAGGGTATTATTTAAAGAGAGATAAAACCCCAACCTTCCATTCTGTAATTCTTGCTGGCGTATATGATATCAAAAATCTGAAGTTAAAACTGCGTCCAGAATCAGATCACCAATATAACAGTCCTTGGAATATTGCTGCAGATTTTGATATTGTGATGAGTTTTTCGGCAGATCAGATTGCCGGGATGCTTGCAGAATACGAAACGGATTATCATACAGGAATGAACATACAGGCAGTGTCAGAGGAAATTTATGCCTATACATCAGGATATCCGGTTTTGGTATCGTTGATCTGCAAACGCATTGATGAAAAAATTCTTGGTGAAGCCGGTTTCGACAATGCTGGGAAAGCATGGTCGCAAGAAGGCATAGAAAAGGCAGTAAAAACAATTCTGACAGACAGTGCACCGCTCTTTGAAAGCATGATTAGGCATCTTAATGAATATCCCGAAATGAAGAAAATGTTTCAGGCAATTCTTTTTCAGGGAAGTGCGTTTTCATATAGTCCTGATACAAAAGAAATCAGCCTTGCCTGCATGTTTGGATATGCCATAAATGGCGAAGGAAAGGTACAGATAGCAAACCGAATTTTTGAAATGCGTCTGTATAACTATTTTCTTTCCGAGGAAGAGCTGTCAAGTACGATGGGAAAGATGGCGCAGCGTGACAAGAGTTATTTCGTACATGATGGACATCTTGACATGGACATGACGTTAAGAAAATTTGTTGACTACTTTACGGAAATTTATGGAGACAACGATGAGAAATTTATTGAGGATTATGGACGCAAATTTTTCCTGTTGTATCTAAAACCGATTATCAATGGTGTAGGAAATTATTATATTGAGGCACAGACAAGGGATGCAAGACGCACGGATGTCATTGTGGATTATCTCGGCGAACAATATATTATTGAATTGAAAATATGGCATGGGAATGAATATAACGAAAGAGGCGAGGAGCAGCTTAGGAGCTATTTAGACTATTACCATAAAGAGAAAGGATATATGTTAAGCTTTAATTTTAACAAGCATGAGAAAATCGGCGTAAATGAGATTCGTCTTGGAGAAAAGACGATTGTGGAGGCTGTTGTGTAAGGCTTTCGGGAAAATCAATATGGAAGATTAAAAAGTCTGATGTAAAGCAAGGGATTGTTTTATATCAGACTTTTTTGATTGATAGAATAAAAAGCAAGGATAGGGGAATATAAACATGCGTTATTGGATTTGAAATTCTTTGGGTATTATAGTGATTGTTGACGGAGGAAGGACATGTTGGTAGACAATGGTATGAAATGTTTGATTTGCAATAGTGGGGAGTTTGTGTGTATTCATAAAGGGACACGTGATATACCACACATTAATGTGATGAAATGCCATAACTGTGGAATGGTTCAGCTGGACTGCCATAAGTATAATACAGAAGAAAACTATACAAGGGGGGGTATGCTGAAAAACGCTTATGCTGCAGTTTTAGATAGTACATCAGACATGCTTTGGGAATCATGGGTACAGGAGACGGAACAAGATGATGACAGAAGATACAATGCCTTAAAAGAAATATGTGCAGGGAAAAAGGTATTAGAGTTTGGGTGTGGAAATGGTGGCTTTCTTAAGAGAATAAAAAGCGTTGCTGCAAGTGTAACGGGGATTGAATTGATGGATGAGGCTCGAGAAAAAATCAGGAATGAAGGCATCAAAGTATTTAAAGATTTAAATGAAATAGATGAAAAATTTGATGTGGTGTGTATGTTTATGGTAATTGAGCATTTAAATAGTCCATGTACGATATTAGAGAAAATATATAATGCTTTGAATTCTGGAGGTATCCTGGTGTGTGAAACACCAAATGCAGATGATGCATTAATTGTAAAGTACAATTGTACAGCTTTTGAAGATTTTACATATTGGAGTGAGCATGTTTTCCTGTATACTTCTGAAACTTTAGCAAGACTGTTAACTGGAAATGGATTTCAGACAAAACAGAATACACAGATTCAACGATATTCCTTGGCAAACCATTTATACTGGCTGTCAGAGGGCAGGCCAGGAGGACATATGAAATGGGTGGAATTTAATGAAACAAATATGAATAAAGTTTATGAATCAGCGCTCGTGAAACTTGGAAATGCGGACACTTTGTGGTATGTAGGGATGAAAGATCTTAGATAGGAAGAAATGCAATACTTTTGGCATGCAACTTTAATATCGGCTAATTAGATGCAAAAACAGAGAGAATGATTTAGCTGGTTGCAAATGGAGAGAAAGTGGAAATTATGAAAAAAATAGTATTCGTATATCCTTATTCTTTTATGCAAAGAGATTACCATCGTTTTGGTCTGGAATATTTAGAGGGCAAAGGGTATGACGTAGAGATTTGGATTGTAGGTAGTGGCATAGTACGTAAAAGCAGATTGAAAATGAGTGCAGGCATGTATATAGGGAAGAAGTTGTTTGATTTATCGTCATTGGAG
>CAMWXA010000500.1 GCA_947178035.1 uncultured Lachnospiraceae bacterium
GATCACAACAGCGTCACTGGCATAATCATCCACCGCCTTTAACACACGTCCGATCTCATAGTCAACAAAGCTGTTGCATCCCAGAAAATATTTAAAATTCATGGAGAAATCAGGCGAGGCTGCCTTCATGTAGTTGCTGCCTGCCCATATTCTGTGATGTTCGGGTTTATCCGCAAGTGTATCAAGCAGGTTGTTTTTGCGGGGAAATTCATAATCTTCATATCTGGTCCAAAATTCTCTGGGACAGAGACAGGGGTCATGGGGCTCATCGTAGGAGATCACCAGAAAATAGTCTTTGTCCACATTCTGATAGTTCTTCAGGAAATCTATTGCTTTGTCAGAACAGCGGTGTCCAAAGGTGAATTCTTCTTTGATGTCATGGGTTTCCATGCTCTGGGACTGACGGGAAAGATAGCGTTCCTCCTCTGTGAGTTCATCCAGATAATTGCGCATGTCATACCAGTAATCAGGATCCCAGCCATCTGCGCATCTGCCCAGTCCGAAGTAGTCGCCGCCATCCAGGTGCCACTTCCCGATATAGGCGCTGTGAACGCCGTGATCTCTCAGCCGGCGTCCGATATTCTGGACATTGTCGGACAGTCCCATGCAGTTTGACCAGCTGGCGCAGGAGTGGGGATATGTGCCAGTGAAGATAGCAGACCGGGCAGGCTGGCAGACTGGCTGTGTGGTGTAAGCCTGCTCAAAACGGATTCCGTCGGCAGCCAGTCTGTCCAGATTGGGGGTGATCATGTCAGGGTTGCCGTAACAGCCCAGCATATCGGTGCGTGTTGTGTCAGTCATGATCAGAATTACTTTTTTACTCATAAAATTGGTTCTCCTTTCGTGAGTGTGCAATATATGTTATTAATTGTTCTTTAGTTGTTTGTCTTGTTCCGGCATTCATAATTCTTCGGGGACATACCGGTTACTTTCTTGAATACTTTGCTGAAATAGTATGCGTTCTCAAACCCCAGCTGGTTCGCAATTTCATAGATCAGATATTGACCGGAGTCGATCAGCTCTTTGGCGTGTTCGATTTTTACTTCGGCAATATAATCTGAGACAGTCCGGTTCATATAGTTGCTAAAGGAAGTGCTCAGGTAGCCGGGGCTTATTTTTAAATGATCCGCGATATCGGACAATGTCAGTTTATCATTATAGTGTTCATGGATGTAGCGTTTTGCCATATGGACAAATTTGTCGGAGCGTTTCTCTTTTCTCTCGGTCAGCAGGGTGCACATCTTATCACAGAAGCTGTTGAGCCACTGCAGGATATCATCCAGACTGTTCAGCCGTGACAGTTGTCCGGCGATATCAATACTGTACGGAAACGCGTTATCCTCGGAGCTCTCGTTTTGCAGCAGGTCGTGCAGGTAAGAATATATATTGATACAGGCGCTGGCTGCCTGGGTCTTGTCCGGTTTATACTGTGTAAACAGTTCGGTAAGTTCGCGAAAAATGTTTTTCAGATCCTGGCTTTCGTTTTCAAGTACGGCAGTGGACATGGACTTTTTCAGGAAATTGATATTAAATTCTCTTTGTGCAGGCTGCCCGGGGCGGGATTCCTGGTTTTTGTAAAATGCAATACGCAGAGAAGACTCATAGTAACAGTGGTTCATGGCGGACTGTGCTTCTCTGAAAGCATCAGGAAGCATCGCGGGTTCCGCTTTCTTCTGACTGATACCGAACAGGGCTGTCAGGGCAAAATAGGTGCCAAGAGCCACGTTGACTTTCGTGCAGAATTCAGAAAGCGATTTGTTATTATCGCTTTCAGGCTTGGGACAAACTACAAGGAGCAGGGTATCTTTGTGCGGAATCAGTATCGTGTGAACAGAAAAATACCGCGCTGCTATTCCCGATACAATATCCAGAAGCTGGCTGGAGATAAACTGAAAGTCATAAGCTTCTGCGTGACCGAAAAGAATCTGTTCTGGTTTCATCTGCAGTAAGATGAGATACGCATTCTGATATCGGGCAGATATTTCTGGATTAGAAGGAAGGTCTATGTCCGGTGGGGACAGCAAAAGCTGGGAAAAGTAATTGCGCTCCTGCTGCTTTTGCGTATCTTTTAAAAGGAGTGTATACATTTCCTTATTGTGATGACTTTCCATGCGGGAGCAATGTTCCTTGGCTCTGTCCAGAGCCTGGATCAGTGTCTGCGGCTGAAGATCAAGTTTCACAAGATAGTCAACGGCACCCAGACGGACAGCCTGTTTTGCCAGCTGGAAATCCTCCAGATTCGTGAGGAAAAGGAAGGCAAATTCGCAGTGTTTTGCCTGGCATGCTTCAATTAATTCCAGACCATTCATCACGGGCATACGAATATCAGTGATGATGATATCTGGCTGGGTTTCCATGATCAGGTCAATGGCATCATGGCCATTAGTGGCTTTTCCTACGATACAGCAGTCATGTTCTTCCCAGCAGATAAGGGATGCAATACCAGCCAGAATCAAAGGTTCATCGTCGATTAAAATGATTCGGTACATAAGAGACTCCTTTTCATATGAATTCTAATGGAAGTGATACAGTAACACAAGTGTAAACGCCCAGTTCACTATCGATTTTAATGCCGTATTCCTGACCGTATACCAGTTTGATCCTGCGGTCAACATTCGGAAGTCCGATTCCGCTCATGTAATTTTTGGTCACCCGTGAGGTATCGGTCAGCAGGCGGGCAATATTTTCTTCTGATATGCCGATACCATTGTCGTGGATGCTGATATATAGAATCTGCTCTTGTGAAAAAATGTGGATTTTGATCAACCCTGGCTTTCCGCTCGGTTCGATGCCGGAAAAGATGCTGTTTTCCACTAACGGCTGCAAAGTCAGCTTGATAATGCGCGCATCATACAGAGCAAGGGCATCAATAGAAATTTCAACATCAAAAAGTTCTATATAGCGTATTTTTTCAATGGTAATATAATTGTCGAGAAAATCCAGTTCCTGCCGGACGGTCACTTTCTCATTAAATCCCTTTGCCATATTCTTCAGCAGGGAGGACAGGGCGGAGACTACTTTGACGATCCCGGCATTGTGCTGCATCGTTGCGATCCATTTGATGGAGTCCAGGGTATTATAGAG
>CAMWXA010000501.1 GCA_947178035.1 uncultured Lachnospiraceae bacterium
AATATTAATTATCGTAATGATGATAGTATAAATAAAAATTTAAGCGTCAAAGCTGACGCCGCACAGTCCTTGTTGACAAATGCTGTATAGAACGGAGTCATATCTCTTCCTTTTACTTTCTCGCGGAACCAGCTTTGCACTTTTTCCTCGAAAATATATTGAACTTCCTTATTTGGAATAGCAAGTTCCGCATAGATAGATGAGCCTTCCATCCGCTCGCTCATTTTGCGGAAATATCCTGTAAAATACATAAAATTCCATAGGTTGTCACTGGTGTCATAGATCTCACCATACGTGATATCCTCATGGATCTGCACCCTGATACTGCCTCCGGCTAACAGTTCCTCTATTTGCATCTTGTCATCATCGTCAGAATGGTCAATCAGTGTCCTGACAATACTGTTTGAGGAAGTATTGGCCCGGTAATCCATCGGCGGCCAGTTTGTATTAGCCCGGGCATCATCAATATACTGTATCACACTCCACGGATTATAGATATCTGTCTGTCCGAAAGTATATCCGTCATACCATTCCTGAATGGTCTTGTACTCCTTATCCATATCGTAGTAATGGCAAAGCTGCTGCACTTCATCCACTTTAAAGCCAAAATATTCATCAAACTTTGCATTGCGAATTGATATAATGCTCAGATTATTCATGCCAGTAAAAATACTTTCCTTGGAGACACGCAGACACCTCGTAAGGACCGCAAAACCAAGACTGCCGCTGTCTTTCAGCCCACTCTCGAACAAAGAGCGGATAAAGTCAATCATCTTATTATAAAAGCCACGCGAAAAAGCATTTTCCAGCGGTACATCATACTCATCAATCAGCACAATCGGCTTTTTACCATAATACGTTTCAAGGCATTTGGAAAGGAATAGAATTGCATTCTGGTTTACTACTTTATCCGCCTTTTCTGATGCAATCGCTTGATAATTTTCCCTGTCCTAATCACGCGCAATACTTTCAAGCAGAAAATCATGCCTTTTATATTCCTCTGCAATCACTTTCGCAAGCTAGCAAAGGTATGTGACCACCTTTCCCTTTAACATCCCTGTCATCCTCAAAAAATATTTGAGCATACTCATATTCAGCGTCTTGCCAAACCGACGCGGTCGTGTGAAAAGTGTAACCTTTGCCTTATTATCCAGCAAATCCCTAATCATAAGGGTCTTATCGACATAATAGAATTCCTTTTGAATCATTTCTGCAAAATCACTGATTCCAATCGGTAATGGTTTATATTTCATCTATAAACCTCTCGAATTCTTTCCCAATTTCATCAACGCCCGCCCCCAATCAAGCATTCCTTTCCCCGGAACGCAAACCCGTACTTTCTGATGCGTTCTGGCGCAAACCCTTCTTTGACCAGTTCTGTCTCATAATGCCTCTCCTCGATCTGTGCGAGGGCGTTCGCAAGTGTTTCTTCCAAATCTTTTTCTTTTCTCGGCTTGTGTACCTTGAATTCTATGATATAGGCACAGCCGCGTTCTTTATCGACAGGTTTCAGCAAAATGTCGTAGCGTCCAAATCCGCTTTCCCTGTTGGATTTGATCGTATACCGGCCGGACAGATCCACAATCATACCCAGCACAAATCCATGGTAGAAACGCTCCGGTGCATCCTTTGATGATACCCCCTTTGCCGTGTCGAAGCTGGAGAAGCTCCCGAGTGCAATGTCATTCATAAATTCGTTCATAGAATCCACGTCGTCAGCCAGCATTGCTTTGATAAAATCATTGTACGGGATTCTGGAATTGTTTTTAAACCAGCTGTTTACCATATTCTCAAACAGAATGGACACCTCCAGGTTCGTTAGCGTCAGTGTGTACACCATGTCCTTACGCTCTCCTGCTGTCTCCACTTTAAGAACCTTTAAGTACCCTGTTGCAAGCAGCAGGCTCCAGACTGCATTTTCGCTGTCACCAAGCTGGTTAAATACGATCTGCTCATCGATCACGGCCGTAAAACAGCCGCCTTTTATAAGTGTCTCTAGTATCTCCTTGATTTCTGCCTTGCCTGTCTGCAGCAGGGAATTAACAAGACCGTTTGAACTTGTATTCGTCCAGTATGCTTTGTACTTTCCGCCTGTTTTAAGATATGATGTGATGGACCATGGATTATACATATCTGTGTGGGTTCCAAATATAAATCCGTCATACCAGTACCTTACAGTTTCCTTTTCGCTGCTAAATCCCATATCATCAAGAGCCGTGAACACTTCATCCTGCGTGAACCCAAATGACGTCGCATACGCATCCGATGTCGTCGTAACCACATCCAGATTATTGAGATCAGAAAAAATACTCTCTTTCGATATCCTGGTAATCCCTGTGATAATTCCCCGGTACAGATGCAGATTCGACTTGAATGTCCTGTCAAAAAAGCTCCTGAAAAATCTTACCGCTTCCTCCCAGTAACCGCCCAGCCACGCCTCCTGCATCGGGGTATCATATTCATCAAGGAGAATGATCACTTCTTTTCCATAATAGCGGTGCATAAACTTTGCCATCTGATGAACCGTGCCTGCTACCACTTTGGCCTCGATTCCAGCTTTTATATTTTCATAGTACTCTTTCTCATTCTGATTCAGCACATCTCCCTTGAGCAGATATGTATTCTCATTATACAGATCTGCAATCACTTCCGTCATTTTGTACTTCATGTCATCGCAGTTGACGGCCTTGATGCTCGCAAAACTCAAAAAGATCACGGGAAAGGTTCCCTGAAGCTGCCGATAGCTATCGTGTTCCCATATGGAGAGACCTTCAAACAGATCTCCCCTGCCTGCATACTGATTCGAAAAAAAGCACTCCATCATACTCATGTTCAGTGTTTTGCCAAACCTGCGCGGGCGCGTGATCAGCGTCACATCCGATTGGTTCTCCCACCACTCTTTAATAAAACTTGTCTTATCAACGTAAAAGGAGGCCTGCTCTCTGATTCTGTCAAACCGCTGCACACCGATATTTACGACTGTGCCACCACCCATAGAGGGCGGGGGGGGGGGGGGGGGGGGGGGGGGGGTGGGGGGGGGGGGGGGGGGGGGGGGG
>CAMWXA010000502.1 GCA_947178035.1 uncultured Lachnospiraceae bacterium
TTTCAGCTCCTAATTTAAAAATGAGATAGTACAAAGGGGGATGCACATCAATTGCAGTACCATGTATTAAATCCATAATCGGCAGTTTGGACAAGTTGATAGAATATGCTTCATCTGCCCAAAAAGAATTGTCAAAGCATCTGATCAAATTAGCAAAAGTCAACACCATGGCATAAGATATCATTAATGCCTGTTTCCACAAAGATTTTATCTTTGAATGAAAACGCACGCAATACTCAAGCATTGGGAAGACGATAACGAGAAAAGCAACTACTATAACCTTTGCACCTACTATAACTTTTTCATCCACACGGTTTTCCATGGGTCTTATAGCCATTAAAATGACACACAGTTCAACAAATAGGACTATAAAATATCTTACTATAGTTCTTTTTTTACTAATATTGGTATCTTTTACATAAAATTTTCTATTATATAACATAAGTATTGGTATCAATAAAATACATATCGTTTCCATATCGCTTCTCCATTTGTATTAAGTTTGTGACACAATCCTTTTTATCTACGAATTCCCACCAAAAGAAGCATAAAGTTTCCTTGTAAACTCGACTCGTCCTTCATAAGACAGATGCCCATTGTCTACATAGTACGCACTTTTGTCATTTTCAAATGCGTAATGCCTCACGCGATCACCTTCTCCTGTCCTTCTCCACGTAGTATCGCACAATATATAATCTACACCTTCATTGTCCAAATAATCAATATACTTTTTCACTGCTTCTATATACGCTTCGTGATTTGCCATATTACAATATTTGGGCGTTTCAATAAATACAATATTTATATTGTTGCTCTTCGCAAGTTTTATCAGTTTGTCTAAATACTCTATTTGTACACTGTCCATTTCTCCCGCAATCTGCGGAACATCCATGTTATTTAATTCAACCTCGCTTGTAGCCACAGGTTTATTGACACTTCCACCCTTATAGAAAATACTATCAATTGCCTTACTGCTCAAAGGCCACGTGAGCAATAATTCATTGTTCCCGGTTACAAACATTTGCCAGAACAATTTCACATTTTCCTTATAGTCATCCTTTAAAAACAGCTTCCACTGGTTCCATGTATCCCTCAATCCATATTCCATCAGCATTTTTTCATCACTAATTTTCGGTTCCGCCCATGCAGAATACACATACAGGTCAACATATAGATTTTGAATTCTCACCCCGCTGTTGACTATATTTTTCAATTGAAAATATTCCAATACAGGCTGGTTTCCATTGTATGCCAATACATAGTTCTCTTCGCCATTCTCCTCCAATACCATAATATCAATACCCTGTCTGAACATTGAGGAACCAATGTACAAATTGTCCACATATCCCTTCTCAACTAATGCAGGCATTCCATAATTGGCATTTCTTAAAAGGTTCCATGAAAATTCATCTTTTATTAGTATAATGAGCACTACAGCAATCAATACAACTAATATCATTGTAATATACTTTCTCATAATCAATTCCGCCTTAAAAATTGGCATACAAGAAACTGCTTTGACCAACTATTGCAAACAATATTACAGCTAACAAATAAAACGCGCTTCTGGCATATTTTATCCTCAAATCATTTGTATCTTCCCTGCGATAATCTTTGAGCTCAAAACCAAATAGTACTACTATATAAATGCATACTGTTATGAAATAAGCCAGACAAGAGTAATCACCTGTAAAAGGCATGATTGATGACACAATCACGTCGAGACCAAACTGAAATCCTACAAACATATTTGCAATATATTTCATTCCGTCTGACAACGATGAAGCATTAAACAGGATCCATCCAAATGTGACACTGACAAATGTCGCTATATATTGAATAAATAACAGCGGTTTCTTATTCGATTTTTTCCAGGAAAAGATATTCAGCATACCATGCCATAATCCCCAACAAATAAAGTTAAGTCCGCTTCCATGCCATATACCACTGACCAGAAACGTAATAAGAAGATTTACATTTTTCCTTAACCTGCCCTTCCTGTTTCCTCCAAGCGGAATGTATATATAATCCTTGAGCCACGACGAAAGTGATATATGCCACCTTGTCCAGAATTCTTTGATACTGGAAGAAAAATAGGGCAGGTTAAAATTAGCCGGACATGAAAAACCAAACAAGTTCCCTACTCCGATCGCAAGCTCAGAATATCCCGCAAAGTCACAATAAATTTGAATCGAAAAGAAAAATGCTGCAATCCAGTTTGCCAAAGCCGGATAGCCTGAGGGATTGGAAAATATTGTTGTCGTATATCCCGCCAGCCTGTCTGCAATTACAAATTTCTTAAAAGCACCGCTTAATATCAGCTGCAATCCCTTAATCAGCTTTTCCTCTGTTATCCTGCAGTCCCCATTTAACTGCAAAATCATATCATCTGCTCTCGAAATAGGGCCACACAGAATTTGAGGGAAAAAAGAGACATATATAGCATAATTCAGCAAAGATATCTCACAGGTCAATTTTTTCTTATAGCTGTCAATCAGGAAGCTGACAATCTTAAATGTATAAAATGATATTCCCAATGGCATTAATATCTTTAATGCCCCATCGCTGTCCTGTACAAAAAAACCAACATATTTAAAATATCCCAAAAAACATATCTCTGCACCAACTCCAATGGTCAGCCACATCTTACTGTGTTTCTCACTATTTTTTAACTTGCAATATACCAGATAAGTAAATATGATCTCAAAGCCGACTAATGGCAGATATTTTATATCACACAGTGCATAAAAAGCAATATTTAATATCAAAATAATTATATTCTTTCCTTTGTTCATGTTGCAATGCGCCTCTATTGCATTTTATCATCAGACTCTAATTCACGCACCCTTTTCTCAAGCATGGCAATTTCCTGTATCAGCGTTCTGATTTTCATGGTTTGCTTGGATACGATCGATGTCAATGCCATCAGAATAATGAAAATAACACTAATGCACATTACATAAAGACCGTAAATAAAGCTCTGAATTCCGAGGAAACTGGACAAATGCTCAAGAATTCCAGGAAAAATCACTACCAGC